>JBEVLS010000287.1:0-3050 GCA_040509015.1 Microbacterium sp. | reverse complement strand
GCGAAGTCGACGGGGCGACGGTTGTCGGGGTCGACGAGCGACGTCTCCCACAGCTCCGACCCCTGGTAGACGTCGGGCACACCCGGGCCGGCCAGCTGCAGCGTCTTGGCCGCGAGGGAGTTCGACCAGCCCGGTCGGGCGATCTCGGCGACGAACGACTCGACGAGCTCGCGGGCGTCTCCGAAGGCGGCGTCGACGAGCGCGTGCATGCGCGTCTCGAACGCCGCGTCGGGGTTCCACCACGTCGTCTCCTCGGCGGCTTCGCGCGAGGCCTTCTCGGCGTAGGCATGCAGTCTGTCGGGTGTCGCGGGCCACGAGCCGATGATCGCCTGCCAGAGCAGGGCGTCGAACGGACCGTTGCCCGTCGATGCGATCGCGCGCAGCTCGCCGAGCACGTCGGCCCATCGCGCCGGGATCTCGGCGAGCACCGACAGTCGCGCGCGCACGTCTTCGCCGCGCTTGGTGTCGTGTGTCGACAGCGCCGTCATCGCGTGGGGCCATGACGCCTGACGCATCGCCTGCGCGACGTGGAACCCGTCGACCGGGAGCGCGAACACGCCGGGGTCGCCGCCGACCTCGGTGAGCGTGCCGAGCCGGGTGTACCGGTAGAACGCGGTGTCCTCGACGCCCTTGGCCATGACCGGCCCCGTGGTCTGCTGGAAGCGACGCGCCGCAGCGGTGCGCGGGTCCGCGAGCACTCCGACGAGCGCGTCGATCGACGCCGCGAGCTCGGGGCGCCGCACTGCCGCGTCGGCGGCCGCGGAGTGGAGGTGCTCGACGCCCGCGGGCAGATACGAGCGGTACACGGGAAAGCATGCCAGCAGCTCGGCGAGGGCGTCCTCGGCGTCGTCCACGGGGGCGGGCAGCTCTCGCACGAGGCGGCGGATCTCGGCCACCTGGATCGTGTCGGCGATCATCCGCTTGGTCGTGTGGATGAGGTCGTGCCACGACTGCTCCCCACCCCGAAGGCGCGCGTCGAGTTCGTCGAGCGCCTCCTCCCCCGCCGGATCCACGAGCACGCGGTCGATCTCGGCGAGCGCGTCGTAGCCGGTCGTGCCGTCCGTGCTCCAGTCGCCGGGAAGCCCCTCGCCGTGCTCGAGGATCTTCTCGACGAGCACGTACGCGTCGCCGGTGGCCTCGGCGAGCTGAGCGAGATAGCCGCCCGGATCGAGAAGCCCGTCCGGGTGATCGACCCGCAGTCCGTCGACGAGTCCCTGCTCGACCCACCGCACGATCTCGGCGTGCGATTCGGCGAACACCTCCGGGATCTCGACCCGCACGCCCGCGAGCGAGGTCACCGCGAAGAACCGCCGGTAGTTCAGCTCTGCGGCTTCGTCCTGCCAGAACCGCAGCTCGTAGTGCTGTCGCGCGAGCAGCGCACGCACGTCGGCGTCGGCGGCGTCGAGGGAGCCCGCCGCCAGCGGAAGGACGTGATCGAAGTACCGCAGCGTCCCATGCGGCGCCTCGGGCGTGGCATCCGGGACGATCTCGATGTCGTCGATCACGTCGTCGAGAGCCCCGCCGAGGAGCGGCAGCCGCACACGCCCGCCGCCGTGGTCCCAGTCGATGTCGAAGGCGTCGGCGTAGCGGGACGCGCGGCCGTTCAGGAGCACGTCCCACCACCAGGGGTTCTCGGCGGGCACGCCGACCCCCATGTGGTTGGGCACGATGTCGACCAGGATGCCGAGCCCGGCGGCCCTCGCCGATGCGGCGAAGCGGGCGAGACCGTCGGCGCCGCCGCGCGCGGGATCGATCCGCGACGGGTCGACGACGTCGTACCCGTGATCGGAGCCGTCGGTCGCCTGCAGGAGAGGTGACAGGTAGGCCCATGAGACGCCCAGGTCATGCAGATACCCGGTGATCCCGGCCGCGGCGTCGAGGTCGAACCCGCGCCGGATCTGCAGACGGTAGGTGGACAGCGGTCGCCGCGTCATGTCACAGCTCCGGCTTCGGCGCCTTGCCGGGCAGGTCGTCGGGATGCAGCGGGTTGGCCTGCGCCGTCAGCGACGCCGCCACCGAGTGGTCGACCTCGGGCTCGGGCAGGTCGTGCTCGCACAGCACCATGACGGACTTGCCCTCCAGCGAGATCGTCTCGCCGGGGCTCACGGGATCCGTGTTCGCGCGCGTCCCAGACGTGTCGATCAGGACGTCCCACTTCGGGCTGAAGGTCGGCGACGGGACCTGGAAGTCCGTCGCGTCGTCGCCCGCGTTGAAGAGGACGATGAAGTGCTTGTCGGTGATCTCGGTCCCCCGACGATCGCGCTCGCGGATGCCGTCCCCGTTGAGGAAGACGCCGACCGCACGCCCGAATCCGGAGTCCCAGTCCTCGGGCTGCATGACCGAGCCGTCGGGGCGCAGCCACACGATGTCGGGGACGGGGGCGCCCTCCTCCATCTTGACCGGACGGCCGTCGAAGAACCGGCTGCGGCGGAAGGTGGGGTGCTCGCGGCGCAGCCGCGCGACCGCGGCCGTGAACTCCACCAGGGGCTGATCGACCGTGCTCCAGTCGATCCAGGTGATCTCGTTGTCCTGCGCGTAGCCGTTGTTGTTGCCGCCCTGCGTCCGGCCCAGCTCATCGCCGTGCAGCAGCATCGGCACGCCCTGCGACAGCAGCAGCGTCGCGATGAAGTTGCGCTGCTGTCGCGCACGCAGCTCGAGCACGGCGGGGTCGTCCGTGGGACCCTCGACGCCGAAGTTCGACGAGCGGTTGTGCGATTCGCCGTCGTTGTTGTCTTCGCCGTTGGCCTCGTTGTGCTTCTCGTTGTACGACACGAGGTCGCGCAGGGTGAAGCCGTCGTGCGCGGTGACGAAGTTGATGGATGCCACCGGTCGGCGCCCGGAGTGCTCGTAGAGGTCGGCCGAGCCGGTCAGGCGCGACGCGAACTCGCCGAGCGCCTGCGGCTCTCCGCGCCAGAAGTCGCGGACCGTGTCGCGGTACTTGCCGTTCCACTCGGTCCACTGGGGCGGGAAGTTGCCGACCTGGTAGCCGCCGGGGCCCACGTCCCACGGCTCGGCGATGAGCTTGACCTGCGAGACGATCGGGTCCTGCT
>JBEVLS010000286.1:0-3530 GCA_040509015.1 Microbacterium sp. | reverse complement strand
GGTCTTCGCGGGTCGCACCCGCTGAATCGAGCACGCGGACGATGCGGCCCTTCGACATCACGACGATGCGGTTCGAGACGCTGAGCGCCTCGGCGACCTCGGACGTCGCGAACAGCACGGCCAGCCCTCTGCGCGCCTCGCGCGCCATGAGCGCGAAGATCTCGGCTTTGGCACCGACGTCGATGCCCCGCGACGGCTCGTCGAGGAGGATGACCCTCGGCTTGGTCATCAGGACCTTGCCGATCACGACCTTCTGCTGGTTGCCGCCCGAGAGCGACGTGATCGAGGCGTCGGGGCCGGAGGTCTTGACGCGCACGTCCTTGATCTCCTGGTCCACGGCGTCCTTCTCGGCGCGATTGCTGATCCACAGTCCGCGGACGAAGGTCAGCAGGCTCGCGAGCGAGCTGTTCTCACCGACGCTCATCGTCTGCACGAGGCCGTCGCGCTGCCGGTCCTCGGGAACGAGCGCGAGCCCCATGTCGATCCGCTGGGCGACCGATTCACCCGCCAGCACCCGTCCGTGCACCTCGACCGTGCCGCGCTGGAGCGGCACCCGGCCGGCGAGCGACTCGAGGAGCTCGGTGCGGCCCGCGCCCATCAGACCGTAGAGGCAGACGATCTCGCCCTCGCGGACGTCGAGATCGAAGCCGTCGACGGCGAGGCGGGCGGGGTTGCTGGGGTCTGCCACCGTGACGCCGCGAAGGCGCAGTGCGACCTCGCCGAACGTGTCGAGGAGCTCGGGCACGAGGTCGTCGGCCGCGCGGCCGACCATGTGCGAGATGACCCAGTCGATGTCGATGTCGGCGCGCTCGCCCTTCGCGACGAGCTCGCCGTCGCGGAAGACCACGGCGTGGTCTGCGATCTCGAGGGCCTCTTCGAGGTGGTGCGAGATGTAGACGATGGCGACGCCGGCGGCGGTGAGCTCGCGGATGAGGGAGAACAGCACCTCGACCTCGTTGCCGCTGAGCGCGGACGTCGGCTCGTCCATGATCAGCACGCGCGCCTCGCCCGCCAGCGCCCGCGCGATCTCCACGACCTGCTGCTGCCCGAGCCGGAGGTCTCCGACGAGCGTCCGCGGGTCGAGGTCCTCGGCGAGACGTGCCATGAGCTCGCGCGTGCGCGTCGTCTCGGCCCGGTCATCGACGATGATCCCCGAGCGCACGAGCTCGCGGCCCATGAAGATGTTGTCCTTGATGGTGAGGTTGGGGCAGAGGCTGAGCTCCTGGTGGATGATGGCGATGCCGCGCTGCGCGGCATCCACCGTCCCGCTCAGGATCAGCTCGTCGCCGTCGAGTTCGAGGATGCCGCTCGTCGGCGTCTCGACGCCCGACAGGATCTTCATGAGCGTCGACTTGCCCGCGCCGTTCTCGCCGAACAGCACGGTGACCGTGCCGCGACGGATCTCGAAGTCGACGCCCTTGAGCGCACGGGTGGGTCCGTAGACCTTCGTGATGCCGCGGGCACGCATCACGACGGCATCCTGCTCGGTGCTCACCGGGGCGTTCACTCCTCGACCTCGAAGACGATCGGGACCACCGAGACGAGCGCCGGGTTCACCCGTGTGAAGGCGCCGACGACGTGGACGGTCGCCCCCTCGAGCTGGGTCGGGTCGACGCCGCTCAGCGCGCCGTCACGCACCCGGTTGTTGAACTCGGTGGCGACTTCCTGGAACTCCAGCTGGTTGGTGAACTCGTTGAACGAGACGGTCCCGGTGACGTCGCGCAGCGCCGTGCCGTTGAGAGCGGGACCGATCTGCACCTGCACGGTGATCCCCTCGGGCACTCCCTCGACCGTGATCGGCAGGATCGAGCCGGCCGGAGCACCGGCGACGCCGGTGAATTCCACCGGGAAGCTGAACGCGCTGCCCGCACCCGGGGTGTTCCCGAAGAGGCTCTCGTCCTCTCCGCCCTCCAGGTCCTGCAGAAGGGTCGCGAGATCGATCGCCTCGTCCTCGATCTGCGGCACGATCTCGCTGTCGAAGCGCTCGTCCGCGTAGTCGACCGGGTCGAACTGCCCGCCGCTGGCGGCCGCCTCCGCGTCTTCGATCGAGACGAACTTGGTGCTGAGCGCCGCAGCGACGATCACGAGGATCGCGACGACCAGTCCGATCATCCAGGGGCGCACCGGGCGCCTCTTCACGGATGAAGGTTGCATGCATCGCTCCTTTGCAATCGGCGCAGGGCTTCTTCGCCTGCGTCGTGTCGGTCGACCGGTTGACCAATTCAGGGAGACATTAGCCCCCGGCGCCCGCCGTGCACAAGACATCGTCCGGAACCGATATCGGATCGAGTCGACGACGCGGGCGCTCGAGCATCGGCTAGCATTCCGCGCAGCGACGGCACTCGCCGCCCGTTTCGAGAGGTGAGGCCTGCACATGCTGAAAGGGATCGACCCGCTGTTGAACGGCGAGCTGCTCAAGATCCTCGACGAGATGGGCCACGGCGACGAGCTGCTGCTCGTGGACCGCAACTTCCCCGCCGCGAGCACGGGGCTGCCCGTCGTCCGCCTGGGCGAGGCGGGCGTCGTTCGAGCGACGACCGCGATCCTCAGCGTCTTCCCGCTCGACGAATTCGTCGAGAGACCGCTCGAGCGCATGGAGGTCGACGACGACCCCGGCCGGACGACACCCGAGCAGGACGCCGTGCTCGAGATCGCACGGTCCTCCCACCCCCGGCCCCTCGAATGGGGGGTGATTCCGCGCCTGGACTTCTATGCACGTGCGCGATCGGCCTACGCCGTCGTGCACACCCTCGAGCCTCAGCCGTGGGGCTGCTTCATCCTCAAGAAGGGCGTCGTGTTCCCCGACTGACGTCAGGCCGACGCGGTGCGGTCCGCGGCGTCCGCCGACAGACGCGCCGACGCGGTGGCCATGTGCACGGCCATGGCGGATGCCGCGGCGTCGTCGTCCCCTGATCGGAGCGCCCGGTACACCGCGGTGTGCTCATCGAGCGCGACGCGCGCCTCGTCGGCACCGTGCACGGCACGGTCGGCGTAGACCTGCAGCAGCGAACGCACGACGTGCAGCAGGTCGACGAGCAGATGGTTGCCGGCGGCACGGCCGAGCGCGTGGTGGAACTCGAGGTCGGCCTTCGCGAACGCCGTGAGGTCGTCGAGCGAGCCCTCCATGCGATCCAGGCTGCGTCCCACCGCGTCGAGCTCTCGAGAGTCGGCGCGGGATGCCGCGAGACGGACGACGTAGATCTCGAGGCCGGACCGCAGCTCGAGGAGCTCGGCGGTGTTGCGCTCTCCGATGAGCAGCCCCCAGCGGAGCGTCTGCGGGAGGAGTTCGCTGGCGGTTCCGCGGAGGTAGGTGCCCGACCCGGCGCGCACGTCGACGATGCCGAGGATCTCCAGCGCCGCGAGCGCCTCTCGCACGGCGGAGCGGCCGACCCCGAGCGTCGTCGCGAGCTGCCGTTCCGGGGGGAGGCGGGTTCCGGGCGCGATGGACCCGCTCGTGAAGAGGTCCATGAGGCGGCGGGCGACCTCGGACACGGGCGTGCCCGCGGGCAGCGCGCCGAGGGCGGCGGCGA
>JBEVLS010000285.1:0-5323 GCA_040509015.1 Microbacterium sp. | reverse complement strand
GGATGACCGCGATCCTCGGGATCGACCCGTTCGCACCCGAGTGGCAGCGCGGTTCCGGCGCCGAGGCGTCGGCGCTCGACACGCTCGTGCAGACGATGATCGCCCAGCGCGCCGACGCGCGGGCGGCGAAGGACTGGGCTGCGGCCGACCGCATCCGCGACGCGATCGCGGCTGCCGGCATCGCCCTCGAAGACGGTCCCGACGGGACACATTGGAGTATCGATGGCTAAGCCAGGGCGCCCCGGCGCGAGCAAGGGCGGCAAGGGTCCCACCAAGGGCACCGGCGGCAAGAACAAGCGGTCCCTCGAGGGTCGCGGGCCGACGCCGAAGGCGGAGGACCGCGCGTGGCACCCCGCGGGCAAGCGCAAGGCCGCGGCCGAGCGCTACGCCGCGGCCGGCGGCAAGGGCAAGCCGCAGGGCCAGGGCTCGAACCGCAGCCGCGCGCCGAAGAAGGACGACGACACCGAGACGGTGACCGGCCGCAACTCGGTGCTCGAGGCGCTGCGGGCCAAGATCCCCGCGACGGCGTTCTACATCGCGCAGCGCGTCGAGATGGACGACCGCGTCAAGGAGATGCTCTCGATCGCGACGCATCGCGGAATCCCCGTGCTGGAGGTCATGCGACCCGAGCTCGACCGCATGGCCGGCTTCGACGGGGTGCACCAGGGCGTCGCGCTCAAGGTGCCGCCCTATGAGTACGCCCACCCGCAGGACCTGCTCGAGAACGTGATCGAGGCGGGGCGCACGCCGCTCTTCGTCGCGCTGGACGGCATCACCGACCCGCGCAACCTCGGCGCGATCATCCGCTCGACCGCCGCGTTCGGCGGGCACGGCGTGATCCTGCCGCAGCGCCGCTCGGCGAGCGTGAACTCCGCGGCGTGGAAGACGAGCGCCGGAGCCGCGGCGCGGATCCCCGTGGCGATCGCCCCGAACCTCACGACCACCCTCAAGGAGTTCAAGAAGCAGGGCGTGTTCGTCCTGGGCCTCGACGGCGGCGGAGACGTCTCGCTGCCCGAGCTCCAGCTCGCCGAGCGTCCTGTCGTGATCGTCGTGGGCTCCGAGGGCAAGGGTCTCTCGCGCCTGGTCACCGAGACGTGCGACCAGATCGTGTCGATTCCCATCTCGGGGGCCGCCGAGTCGCTCAACGCCGGGATCGCGGCATCCGTCGCCCTCTACCAGGTGTCGACGATCCGGGGCGCCTCGGCCTGAGCCGGCCCGTGGTCGGCCCTGCGGCGGGATTGTGACCGCGGCGTAAACTCTGCCCGCGAGTCACGGCAGGCGGGTGATGGCGAGACGCGTGGACCGGTAGCGTCGTTCTGTGACCGGTACGACACCCACTCCCGAGACCGCCGTCCCCGCTGCCCTGAGCGCGACGCATCCGCTGGCCCTCGCGCCGGTGCCGTCGCCTCCGACGAGCGTGGACGGGTTCGTGAAGGAGTTCCTCGCGAACCTCAACTTCGACCGCGGTGTCGCGCTGTCGTCGTCCAATCTCAACGACCAGTACTTCGCGTTGGCGTACACCGTGCGCGACTACCTGATGGCGCGCTGGCTCGAAGACCAGCGGCGTCAGAAGACGACCCAGGCCAAGGGCGTCTGCTACCTCTCGGCCGAGTACCTCCTCGGCCGCCAGCTCGACAACAATCTCCTTGCCTCGCGCCTCACCGACATCGCGACCGAGGCCATGGCCGCGTGCGGCATCGACATCGCCGACCTCCGTGCGCAGGAGGTCGAACCGGGTCTCGGCAACGGCGGCCTCGGCCGCCTGGCGGCCTGCTTCATCGACTCGCTCGCCACGATGAGCGTGCCGAGCATCGGCTACGGCATCCGCTACGAGTACGGCATCTTCCGCCAGACGTTCGTCGACGGCCAGCAGGTCGAGCAGCCCGACGCGTGGCTCGAGCTCGGCTCGCCCTGGGAGTTCCCGCACCCCGAGTCCGCCCAGACGATCTGGTTCGGCGGGCACACCGAGAAGTACGACGACGAGGGCGTCGAGCGCGTGCGCTGGGTGCCGTCGTGGAACGTCAAGGCCGTCCCGTACAACTACATGGTCCCCGGCTATCACAACGGCCGCGTCAACACGCTGCGGCTGTGGCGCGCGGTGGCCAGCAACGCGTTCGACCTGCGCATCTTCAACTCCGGCGACTACGAAGAGGCCGTGCGGGCCCAGACCTTCGCCGAGAACATCTCGAAGGTGCTCTACCCCGAGGACTCGACGCCCCAGGGCAAGGAGCTGCGCCTGCAGCAGCAGTACTTCTTCTGCGCGGCATCCATCGCCGACTTCCTCGACAACGTCCTGGCCGACGACTACGACCTCGCGAAGCTCCCCGATCGCGTCATCTTCCAGCTGAACGACACGCACCCGGTCATCGCGGTGCCCGAGTTCATGCGCGTGCTCGTCGACGAGAAGGGCCTCGAGTGGGATGCCGCGTGGGCGATCACGCAGCAGTGCTTCGCGTACACGTGCCACACGCTTCTGCCGGAGGCGCTCGAGGTCTGGCCGGTCGAGCTGATCGAACGACTTCTGCCGCGCCACATGCAGATCATCTACCGGATCAACGAGGACTTCCTCGACGAGGTGCGCGAGCGCTTCGGCGACGACGAGATGCGCATCCGCAACATGTCGATCATCGGCGAGCACCCGAACCGCTCGGTGCGGATGGCGTATCTGGCGACCGTCGCGGGATCCAAGGTCAACGGCGTCGCGGAGCTGCACTCGCAGCTGCTCCGCGAGAAGGTGCTGCCCGACTTCGACGAGTTCTACCCCGGCAAGTTCACCAACGTCACCAACGGCGTCACGCCGCGGCGCTTCATCCGGCTCGCCAACCCCTCCCTCGCCGATCTCATCACCGAGGCCGTCGGCGCCGGCTGGACCGTCGACCTGGAACGGCTGCGGGGGCTCGAGCCGTTCGCCGAGGACCCGGAGTTCCGCGCGACCTTCGCGGCGGTCAAGGCGGCGAACAAGCGCACGCTGAACGGCGTGCTCGAGGCCCGCGACGGCTTCCACGTCGACGAGTCGCACATGCTCGACGTCATGGTCAAGCGCCTGCACGAGTACAAGCGTCAGATGCTGAAGGTGCTGCACATCGTGACGGAGTACGAGGGCATCGCGTCCGGCCGTGTGGCGGCATCCGACATCGTCCCGCGCACCTTCATCTTCGGTGCCAAGGCAGCTCCGGGCTACGCCATGGCCAAGCGCATCATCCACCTCATCAACGCCGTCGGCTCGGTCGTCAACGACGATCCGCGCGTCGAAGGACGACTGAAGGTGCTGTTCCCGCCGAACTACAACGTCACGCTCGCCGAACGGGTCATCCCGGCGGCCGACCTGTCCGAGCAGATCTCGCTCGCCGGCAAAGAGGCGTCCGGCACGGGCAACATGAAGTTCGCGCTCAACGGCGCGCTCACCATCGGCACGGACGACGGCGCGAACGTCGAGATCCGCGAGCTCGTCGGCGACGACAACTTCTTCCTGTTCGGCATGAGCGAGCCCGAGGTCGAGGCGCTGTGGGCCAAGGGCTACAAGCCGGCGGAGTTCTATCAGCACGACGACCAGCTGCGTCGTTCAATCGACCTCATCGCGTCAGGCGCGTTCTCGGGCGGCGACCGGTCGGTGTTCGAGCCGATCGTGTCGAACCTGCTCTACGACGACCGCTTCATGGTGCTCGCCGACTACGCGTCGTACATCGAGGCGCAGAAGACGGTCGACGAGGCGTACCGCGACCAGGACGCGTGGACCCGCTCGGCGATCCTCAACGTCGCCCGCACCGGGTTCTTCTCGTCCGACCGGTCGATGCGCGACTACATCGACCGCATCTGGCATACGCCGCCGTCGTACTGAAACGAACCGCATTCACGGGAATGAGGTGCGGGCGCGGTCGCTTGCACCTGGGGTAACCGTCGAAAGGACACACACCCATGGCACGCATCGCCGTCATCGGAGGAACCGGCTACGCCGGCAGCAACATCGTCGCCGAGGCGGTGGACCGCGGCCACACGGTCGTCTCCGTCGCCCGCACCGTCCCCGCCGAGCGAGTTGAGGGCGCGACGTACATCGAGGGAACGCTGCTGGACGTCCCGGGCCTCGTCGCCGAGCTCCAGGGCGTCGATGTCGTCGTCTCGACGGTGCCCGCACGCGGTGACATGCTCGGGCAGGTGCGCACCAACGTCGCCGAGCTCGTCGCGGCGCTCCCCGAGAACGTGCGCGTCGGCGTCGTGGGCGGAGCCGGCGGGAGCCTCGTCGCCGAGGGCGGCGAGCGTCTGATCGACCAGGACGGCTTCGCCGAGGAGTACAAGCCCGAGGCACTCGAGGCGATCGGCATCCTCGAGGACCTCCAGGCCGCACCCGCGTCGCTCGACTGGTTCTACGTCCACCCCGCGGGCGGCTTCGGCGCGTGGGCACCGGGCGAGCGCACCGGCACCTACCGCGACGGCGGCGACGTGCTCGTGACGGATGCCGAGGGCGAGTCCTTCATCTCGGGGCCCGACTTCGGCGTGGCCGTGGTCGATGAGATCGAGAACCCGAAGCACTCGCGCGAGCGCTTCACCGTCGGCTACTAGACGAGATCCCGCCAGTCGATCTCCTCTTCCTCGTCGGTGAGGGGAACCGGCGAGGTGATCACCGGCAGCGACACCGTCTCGGTGGGGGGACCCATGACGGTCGCCTCATCGCGGCGGTGCCGCAGCACGGTGTCGATGTAGCTCGAGAGCACTTCGGCGAGCGGCGCGGACTTCTCGCGCGCCTGCGACATGTACCAGCGGTGCTCGAGCACCTGGTGGAACACCTCGGCGGGCTCGAGCTTGGCCCGCAGATCCCACGGAATGGCCTTCACGACGGGCTCGAAGACGCGTGTGAGCCACTCGTGCGCGACCATCTCCTCGTCGTCGCCGAGGCGTGAGATGCGCGCGCGGAACTCGTCCATGTCGTTGAGGAGCCGGCGTGCCTGGTTCTCCTCGACATCGAGGCCGGTCAGGCGGATCAGGCGCCGCTGATGGTGCCCGGCGTCCACGACCTTCGGCTCGATCGAGACGCGGGTGCCGTCGGGCGTGGTCTGGATCGACATCTCTCCGATGTCGAAGCCGAGGTCGTTCAGTCGCTGCACCCGCTCGGTCAGGCGCCACGCCTCGTCGGAGGCGAACGTCTCCTGGTCGGTGAGCGCGGTCCACAGCGACCGGTAGGACGACACGATGCCGTCTGCGACCTCGACGGCATCGATCCCGCCTTCCAGCCTGCCGCCGGCAGCGAGGTCCATGATCTCCCCGGCGATGTTGGTGCGGGCGACGTCCAGGTCGTGCTCCCGCTGCCCTGGGGTGAGGCCGCTCTCGT
>JBEVLS010000284.1:0-4075 GCA_040509015.1 Microbacterium sp. | reverse complement strand
CCGTCTCGCTGACGCGGCCGGACGGTCGGCTGGACCCCGCCGCCGTGGGCTGGGCGCGGCATCCGCTCGTCGACACTTCGGGAATCGGCCGCGGCAGATGGGGCCGCAACAAGCGGTGGGAGTACTGGAACATCACCACCCCGACGCACATCATGGCGCTGACCGTCTCGTCGATCGACTACGCCGCGGTGCACGAGGTCTGGGTGTTCGACCGCGCGACACAGAAGACGTGGAGCCGCACATCGATGACCGTGCCCGCTCGCGGCGTCGAGTTCGCCCCTTCGTTCGAGCGAGGACCGACCGTCGCTCGCGCGCGCGGCCTCGAGATCGGGATCGACCCGTCGTCGGACGGATCCGGGACGCGGCTGCGCGCGCGCATCGCGGACGCCTCGTTCGACGTCGTCGCCGATCTGCCGGAAGGCCATGAGAGGCTCTGCGTCGTCGTGCCGTGGAGCGAGGATCGGTTCCAGTACACGGTGAAGGACGTCGCGCGCCCCGCGCACGGCACCCTGACGATCGAGGGCGCGACATACGACGTGCCGGCCGGCGCGTCATGGGCGGTGCTCGATCACGGCCGCGGTCGATGGCCGTACGGCGTCCGCTGGAACTGGGGCGCCGGCTCGGGCGTCTCGTACGGGAGGGTGATCGGCATCCAGGTCGGCGGAGGGTGGACCGAAGGCACCGGCATGACCGAGAACGCCATCACGATCGACGGGCGCCTGCACAAGATCCACGCGGAGCTGGAGTGGAGGTACGACATCGGCGAGTGGCAGCAGCCGTGGCACGTCGGCGGCGGAGGGCTGGATGCCTCGTTCACGCCGTTCTACGACAAGTCCAAGCACGTGAGCATCGGAGTGATCTCGAGCTCGACCGACCAGTGCTTCGGTCACTGGAGCGGCACCTTCCGGACCGCCGACGGGCAGGACATCCCATTCGACGACGTGCTGGGATGGGCGGAAGAAGCGCACATCCGGTGGTGACCGCCGAGTCGTAGGCTGAGCGGATGGCAGAGTTCGTCGTGCCCACGCCTCCTCGGCGGCGAGGTCGTCCCCGTGGCGGGGCGTCCGACGCCCGCGACCGGATCGTCGAGGCGGCCGTCGCCGAGTTCGCCGCCGAGGGCTACGACGGAGCCACGATGCGCGCGATCGCCGCCCGGGCCGGGGTCGACTCGGCCCTCGTGCACCACTACTTCGGCACCAAGGCCGATCTGTTCGGGCAGGCGATCGGGGCGCCGATGCGTCCGGACGTCGACATCCCGGCGATGCTCGCCGCGCCGCGCGACGAGCTCGGCGAACGGATCGTGCGCTACGTCCTCGTGTCGTGGGAGCGGCCCGAGGTGCGCAAGCGCGGGGTCGTGCTCCTGCGATCCGCGATCGGCAACCGGCTCGCGACACCGCTGGTCTCGGGATTCCTGGCACGCGAGCTGCTCGGCAGGATCGCCGCCGCGCTCGACACGCCGGACGCAGAGCTGCGCGCCAACCTCGTGGCGTCGCAGATCGCGGGGCTGATCATCGCGCGGTACGTGCTCGAGCTGCCGGCGGTGGCGGCGGCATCCGTCGACGAACTCGTGGGCCGCGTCGGACCCGCGGTGCAGTATTACCTCACGGACTGAAGGAGAAACATGTCGTTCCAGGCATACCTCGACAACATCGAGACGAAGACCGGCCTCACGCCGCGTCAGTTCATCGACCTTGCGGCCGAGAAGGGCTTCGGCCCCGGCACGAAGGCGGGCGAGATCATCACGTGGCTCGCCGAGGACTACGGGCTCGGCCGTGGCCACGCGATGGCACTCGTCCACGTCATCACCAAAGGACCGAAGATCGCCTCGAAGCACGTCGGCTCGGGCGGCGCGCACGCCGACGCCTCCGACACGCTGTGGCTCGACGGAGCGGCGTCGAATCCGAGCGCATGATGCCTTGACCCGCGGATGCCTCGGGTGAAGAATTCATCCCGTGATGAATAAAGGCGACGCCGTCGCGGTACGCGGCCTGCGCGTGCGGCGCGGCCGCACCGAGGTGTTCGACGGTCTCGACCTCGACATCCCGCGTGGTCAGGTGACCGGACTTCTCGGGCCGTCGGGCTGCGGCAAGACCACGCTCATCCGCTCGATCGTGGGCGTGCAGAACATCGCGGGCGGCACGGTGACCGTCCTCGGCGCGCCGGCCGGGTCTCGCTCCCTGCGCACCCGCGTCGCCTACGACACGCAGTCGGCGTCGGTGTACGCCGACCTCACGATCCAGCAGAACCTGCGCTATTTCGCGCGGCTCATCGGAGCCCCGACGTCGGATGTCGATCGCGTCCTGGAGCAGGTCGGTCTCGCAGACCGCCGCCATCAGCGGGTCGAGTCATTGAGCGGTGGCCAGGAGAACCGCGTCTCGCTCGCGGTGGCGATGCTCGGCAGCCCCGACCTCATCGTGCTCGACGAGCCGACGGTCGGGCTCGACCCGGTGCTGCGGGCGGAGCTCTGGACGGTGTTCCGCGCGCTCGCGGGCAGCGGCGTCACGCTTCTCGTCTCGAGCCACGTCATGGACGAAGCGCTGCGCTGCGACCGGCTCGTCCTGCTGCGGGCGGGCCGCGTCATCGCCGACACGACGCCCCAAGGACTTCTGGCCGAGACGGGAACCGAGGATCCGGATGCCGCCTTCCTCGCCTTGATCGAGCGCGACCCTTCGGCAAGCTCAGGGACCGCGGCAAGCTCAGGGACCGCGGCGAGCTCAGGGACCGCAGCGGGCTCGGATACCGCGACAGGCTCAGGTACCGCGGCATGAGTGCGACGCGCACGTTCGCGACCGCGGCTCGGGTGCTGCGTCAGCTCGGCCATGATCCGCGTTCGATCGCGCTCATGGTCGTCGCACCGAGCCTGCTCGTCGGACTGTTCGCGTGGCTGTTCAGCGATCAGGAAGGCGTCTTCGATCAGTTCGGCGGAGCGATCCTGGCACTCTTCCCCTTCATCGTGATGTTCCTCATCACCTCGATCACGACGCTGCGCGAGCGCCGCTCCGGGACCCTCGAACGCCTCATGACGACTCCCATCGGCAAGGCCGACTTCATCGTCGGCTACGCTCTCGCGTTCGGGCTGATGGCCCTCGTGCAGGCGGTCATCACCGTGAGCTTCGCGGTGTGGGTGTGCGGACTCCAGGTGGACGGGCCGCTCTGGCAGCTCGGGCTCGTGGCGGTGGTCGACGCACTCCTCGGCACCGCTCTGGGCCTGCTCGCGAGCGCCTTCGCGCGCACGGAGTTCCAAGCGGTGCAGTTCATGCCCGTGCTCGTCTTCCCGCAGATCATCCTCGGCGGCCTGTTCATGCCGCGCGACCAGATGCCCGACGTCCTCTCCGCGATCAGCGACTGGCTGCCGCTGAGCTATGCGATCGACACCATCAACGCCGTGACGGCGGGTGACGAGGGCTGGGACGTCTGGCGTCCGCTGCTGATCGTCGTCGCTTTCGCCGTCGGCGCCCTCGTGCTGGCGTCCCTGACGCTGCGGCGCCGCACCCCGTAGACCCGTCGGTCAGTGGGTCTCGGTCTTCGAGCGCTTCCGGAGCTTGGCCGTGAGCTGGCGCAGCTGCGTCAGCTCGTCGTCGCTGAGGATCGCCATGCGGTGTGCGATCGATGAGCCGTGCGCGGTGGCGATGCGCCGGAAGGCGGCGGACCCGTCGTCGGTCGCCTGGACGAGCGAACCGCGGCCGTCTTCGGGATCGGGGCACTTGGTCACCAGGCCGCGCGTGACCATGCGGTCGACCAGACGCGAGACGCTCGGCTGGCTGATCAGCATGTTGGCCGTCACGTCCCGCAACCTCGCCGTGCGGTCTTTGCCGCGCGTGACGGTGAGGAGGACGTCGTACTCGGCCTGAGACAGCCCTGTCTCATCGAAGTCGCAGCTGATCTCTTCGAAGACCTCGTGCTGCGCGCGGAACAGACTCTCCCATGCCGAGATGGCGAGACGGCGATCGGTCATGGAGCAAGGGTACGTCCAACCGACGCCTCTAGGCTGTCTGCCATGGACTCTGCCGTGGGCCGGCGTGGCGTGCGAGCGCTTTCCGCGATTCTGCTCGTTCTCGCGCTGCCGATCCTGCTC
>JBEVLS010000283.1:0-4736 GCA_040509015.1 Microbacterium sp. | reverse complement strand
TCGCCGTCGGCGGAGCGATCGAGCAGGAGCCGCAGGATTTCGCGACGCGTGCCGTCCGCGATCACGTCGAAGATGTCCGCCATGTGCTCAGATTAGCCGTGCGCCCCGCGGAGTACCATGAGGGCCTACCGTGAGACGGTGACAGAGAGGACCCGCATGACGGACGCGCGGAGCGCTCCGAGCGGATCGAGGATCCGCGGGATCGCCCACGAGGTCGTCGAGTTCTTCCGGGACCTGACGCAGCGCTCGCCCGCGCGCTTCGCGATCCTCATCTTCCTGTCCCTGATCCTCGTCTTCACCGGACTCTTCTCACTGCCCTTCGCCGCGGCCGACGGCAAGGTCACCCCCTTCGCGGACGCGTTCTTCACGGCGGTCTCGACGATCTGCGTGACGGGCCTCGCGACCGTCGACATGGCCACCCACTGGTCGCCCTTCGGCCACGTGCTGGTGTTCCTCGGCGTGCAGATCGGCGCGCTCGGCGTGCTGACCCTCGCCTCGATCCTCGGCCTCGTGATCTCGCGGCGCCTCGGCCTGCGGGCGAAGCTCATCGCCGCGAGCGACTCGAATCCGCTCCGAACCCACGGCGGTCCGGTGAACGAGGGCCAGACGGTGCAGCTCGGCCAGATCGGCAGCCTGCTCGCCACGGTCGCGCTGTCGACGCTGGTGATCGAGGCGGTCGTCGCGGTGCTGATCTACCCCGGGTTGATCCTGGCGGGCGTCCCCTGGTTCGTCGCACTGTGGGAGGCGCCCTACTTCGCCGCGATGGCGTTCACGAACACCGGCTTCACTCCGAACGCCGAGGGACTCGAGCCCTTCGCGCACGACTACTTCTTCCTGACGGTGCTGATGTTCGGCGTCTTCCTCGGCTCCATCGGCTTTCCGGTCATCTACACGCTGCGCAAGCACCTCTGGCACGCACGCAAGTGGTCGCTGCACGCGAAGCTCACCCTCATCACGACCGTGGCGCTGTTCTTCGGCGGCGGGGTGGTGTTCCTGATCCTCGAATACGACAACCTGCTGACACTCGGCACCAATGATGCGTGGGACACGACGTTCCAGGCCTTCTTCCTGTCGGCGATGACACGCTCGGGCGGCTTCGCGCTGCTCGACATCGGCGAACTCAATCAGTCCAGCCTGCTCGTGGCGTGCATGCTCATGTTCGTCGGGGGCGGGTCGGCATCGACGGCCGGAGGTATCAAGGTCACGACGCTCGCCGTCATCGCGCTGGCCGTGTGGTCGGAGGCGAAGGGACGGGCATCGAATCAGGTCTTCGGCCGCCGCATCCCGAGCGACGTCCTTCGCGTCGCGCTGTCGGTCGTCGCCTGGGGTGCGACGATCGTGGCCCTGTCGACGATCATCATCACGCAGATCACGAAGGCCGACCTGGGCGATGTGCTCTTCGAGGTCATCTCGGGCTTCGCGACGGTGGGGCTGTCCACCGGACTCACGGCCGAGCTGCCGGATCCGGCCGTCTACGTCCTGGCCGTCACGATCGTCATGGGTCGCGTTGGTACAGTGACTCTCGCCGCGGCGGTGGCTGCGTCGTCTCGATCGCAGCTGTACTCGCTGCCAGTGGAAAGGCCGATCGTTGGGTGAGCGGATCAGGAGCGATGCACCGGTTCTGGTGATCGGCCTCGGCCGGTTCGGAGCCGCCTGCGCCGGCGAGCTCGACCGCCTCGACCGCGAAGTCCTCGCGATCGACGCGAGTCAGGACCTCGTCCAGAAATGGTCCGAACGCGTGACCCACACCGTCCAGGCCGATGCCAAGAACATCGATGCGCTCAAGCAGATCGGCGCCCAGGACTTCCAGGTGGCCGTGGTCGCGGTGGGCTCGTCGATCGAGGCGTCCGTGCTCATCACGGCCAACCTCGTCGACCTGAAGGTGCCGCAGATCTGGGCGAAGGCGGTCTCGCAGTCGCACGGCAAGATCCTCGCCCGCGTCGGCGCGAACCACGTCATCTACCCCGAGCGCGAGGCCGGCGAGCGCGTCGCGCACCTCGTGAGCGGTCGCATGCTCGACTTCATCCGCTTCGACGACGACTTCGTGCTCGCCAAGATGTACCCGCCGAAGTTCATCCGGGGCGTGGGACTCAACGAATCGGGCGTCCGCACGAAGTACAACGTCACGGTGGTCGGCGTGAAGAGCCCCGGCAAGCCGTTCCGCTACGCCGAGGCGAACACGATCGTCACCAACCACGACCTCATCATCGTGTCGGGCACGAACGTCGACATCGAACGCTTCGCCGCGCTCGAGCGCTAGAGGTCAGCCGGCGGCCAGCTCTTTCGCCCGGGCGAGCGCGGCATCCGTCGCACTCTCGAACACGACGTCCAGGCGCGCGGCCTGCAGCACGCCGATCGCCCGCTCCGTCGTGCCCTTCGGGCTCGTGACGCGCCGGCGCAGCTCGGCGGGGTCCTCTCCGGATGCCGCGAGCAGCGCCGCGGCGCCGATGAAGGTGCGTTCGGCCATGAGCCGCGCCTGCGCCTGGTCGAAGCCCTTGCCGATCGCGGCCTTCGTGAACTCTTCGACGAGCAGGAAGAAGTAGGCGGGGCCGGATCCCGAGATCGTCGAGAGCGGGTCGATCTGCGACTCGGGCACCTCGACGACGACACCGCACGTCTCGAACAGGCGGCGCACGACCGCGACGTCGTCGGGCGTGGCGGTCGTGCCCGCAGCGAGACCCGTCACGGCCTCGCCGACGACGGCGGGGGTGTTCGGCATCGAGCGCAGGACCGGGATGCCGGACCCGAGAATTCCCTCGAACGTCGCCACCGTGACGCCGGCCGCGAGGCTCACGACGATCGTCCCGGGCCGCAGCGACGGGGCGATCTCACGCAGCAGGTCGGGGACCATGACCGGTTTGACGCCCACCAGGACGATGTCGGCGGCCGCCGCGGCGACCTTGTTCCCGTCGGGGTCCTCCTCGAGCGCGACGCTCGTCACGCCTTCGATTCCGGCGAGCTCGTCGGCCTTGGCGCGCGTGCGGTTGGTGGCGGTGACGCCCCCGGCCGCGAGCCCCGACCGCACGAGTCCCTGCAGGATCGCGCCGCCCATCGAGCCGGCTCCGAGGATCGCGATGGGGGGAAGGGGCTGGGAGTCTGTGACCATGCCGCCATCCTACGAACGCACTCGGTCAGGCATCGGATGCCGCGGCTATAGTCGAGGCGACGGGGGCTGCGCAGCCCTCGCGAGGCAGCATCCGGAGGACCCGAAATGACCCTCTTCGACGGCATCACGTCCCGCATCGTCGAGACGCCCGATCTGAACGTGAACATCCTCGAGCGCACGACGGACGATCCAGCGACGCCGCCCGAGCAGACGGTCGTCCTCATCCACGGCAACGTGTCGTCCGGCGCGTTCTGGCAGCAGATCATGCAGGATCTGCCGAGCGACCTGAGGGTCATCGCGATCGACCTCCGCGGCTTCGGCGGCACCGAGCACGCACCGGTGGACGCGACGCGCGGCGTGCGGGACTTCAGCGACGACGTCCACGCCACGCTCGATGCCCTCGGCATCCCCACCGCTCATCTCGTCGGGTGGTCGCTCGGCGGCGGCGTGGTCATGCAGTACGCGCTCGACCACCCCGCGCTCAGCCTGACACTGCAGGCGCCCGTCTCGCCGTACGGCTTCGGCGGCACGCGCCGGGACGGCACGAGGCTCACCGAGGATGACGCCGGCACGGGCGGCGGGGGCGCGAACCCCGATTTCGTCCAGCGGCTGACCGACGGCGATCGCACCGACGAGGCGCCGACGTCACCGCGCAGCGTGTTCCGCTCGGGCTACGTGGCACCCGGGTTCACCACCGACGACGAGGACGCGTGGGTCGACTCGATGCTCACGACCTCCACCGCGACCGGCAACTACCCCGGCGACGGCGCTTCGAGCGAGAACTGGCCCGGCTTCGCCGCGGGCACGATCGGCGTGCTCAACACGCTGACACCGCGCTATTTCGACACGTCGGGCATCGTCGACCTGGCCGTCAAGCCGCCGGTCCTGTGGATCCGCGGCACCGCCGACGCGATCGTCTCGGACGCGTCGTTCTACGACCTCAATCACCTCGGCGCCCTCGGCATCATCCCGGGGTGGCCCGGCGCCGACGTCGCTCCCGCGCAGGAGATGGTCGCCCAGACGCGCGACGTGCTCGACGCCTACTCGGCGGCGGGCGGCGACGTCGTCGAGATCGCCCTCGAGGGGGTCGGACACTCGCCGCACCTCGAGCGCCCGGCCGAGTTCCGCCGCGCCCTGCTGAGCCGGATCGGCTACGTCGGCGTGCGCCAGAACCCCGCGCCGCCGACCGAGGCGATCATCCTCCGCTCCGCCGACTGATCGGGCGCCCGGCCGGGTCTAGGCTTTCCGCCATGAGTGCATCCGGCGGCAACAGGGCGATCATCGCGGCGTTCCTGGCCAACATGGGGATCGCGGTCGCGAAGTTCGTCGCGTGGTTCTTCTCTGGCTCGGCGTCGATGCTCGCCGAGGCGATCCACTCGGTCGCCGATTCGGGCAACCAGCTGCTCCTGCTGCTCGGCGGCCGCAGGGCCAGGCGCGCGGCCGACAAGGAGCATCCCTTCGGCCATGGGCGCGAGCGCTACGTGTACGCGTTCGTCGTCGCGATCATCCTGTTCTCGGTCGGCGGCCTGTTCTCGATCTACGAGGGCGTCGACAAGCTCACCCACCCGCACGAGCTCGAGAACATCTGGATCCCCCTCACGGTGCTGGGCATCGCCATCGTGCTCGAATC
>JBEVLS010000282.1:0-3820 GCA_040509015.1 Microbacterium sp. | reverse complement strand
ACGTTGACGGCACCGCGGTCGCGGTCGCCCAGTTCGCGCCCACGGCTGACGAGGCGGCGAACCTCGCCCTCATCGGGGAACTCGTGGTCGCAGCATCCGACCGCGGCGCGCGGGTCGTGGTGCTCCCCGAGTATTCGAGCTACTTCATCGATCCGTTCGACGACTCGCTGGCCGAACACGCGCAGGATGTCGACGGACCTTTCACCCGCGCGCTGACGGCGTTGGCGGCAGCCCATGGCGTGCACGTGGTCGCGGGACTGCTCGAGCGCGCGGGCGACGGGCGACGGGTGCGGAACACCGTCGTCGCGGTCGACGCGTCGGGTGTCATCGCGACGTACCGCAAGCTCCACCTGTACGACGCGTTCGGCCAGCGCGAGTCGGACTGGGTCGAGCCGGGGGACCTGCGCGAACCCGAGACCTTCGCCGTGGACGGCCTGACCTTCGGCCTCATGACGTGCTACGACCTGAGGTTCCCCGAAGTGGGGCGGATGCTGGCCGATGCCGGCGCCGACGTCGTGCTCGTGCCCGCCGAGTGGGTGCGTGGCCCCCTCAAAGAGCACCATTGGCGCACGCTCCTGCACGCCCGGGCGATCGAGAACACCCTGTTCGTCGCGGCCGCGGATCACCCGCCGCCCCTCGGCGTCGGGCTGTCGATGATCGTCGATCCGCAGGGGGTCGAGCTCGCGGCCGTGGGAACGTCGACCGGCATCGCCGTCGCGCTCGTCGACGCCGACACGGTCGCCCGCGTGCGGCGGGTCAATCCCGCGCTGGCGCTCCGGCGACTGAAAGTCGTGCCGCGCGACTGAGCCGTCGCGTCAGGACAGCGACCGCAGACGCGATGCCGCGTCCTCGAGCACCTCGACGCGCTTGCACGCCGCGAACCGCACGAGTGTGGCGTAGTCGCCGCGACGCTCGGGTGTGGCGAACGCCGTGAGCGGAATGGCCACGACACCGGCGCGCGAGGGAAGCTCCCGACAGAACTCCGCGGCATCCGTCGCCCCCAGTGGGGCGGCGTCGACGACGGTGAAGTACGAACCCGCCGGTTTCGAGACGGCGAATCCCGCCGCGGCGAGCCCGTCCCCGAGGATGTCGCGCTTTCGTCGCATGTCGTCGGCGATGCCGCGGAAGAACGCATCGGGCAGTCGCAGCCCCGTCGCGATCGCGGGCTGGAAGGGCGCGCCGTTGACATACGTGAGGAACTGCTTGACGGCCAGCACAGCGTCGATCAGGCCCGAGGGGCCGGCGATCCAGCCGATCTTCCAGCCCGTCGTCCGGAACGTCTTGCCGCCGGACGAGATCGTCAGGGTGCGTGCGGCGGCGCCGGGAATCGTCGCGATCGGCACGTGCGGTGCGTCGAACACGAGGTGCTCGTACACCTCGTCCGTGACGATCACGGCGTCGTGCCGCTCGGCGAGGCGGACGATCTCGGCGCGCACCTCGGCGCCGAACACGGCGCCGGTGGGGTTGTGGGGGTCGTTCACGAGGATCACGCGGGTGCGGTCGCTGACCGCATCGCGCAGCATCTCGATGTCGGGCTGGAAGTCGGGCCACCGCAGCGGCACCGTCACGAGGCGGGCCCCCGAGAGTGCGGCGATGGCCGCGTAGGAGTCGTAGTACGGCTCGAACACGACGATCTCGTCCTCGGGACCGTCGACGAGCGCGAGGAGCGCCGCGGCGAGGGCTTCGGTGGCCCCCGCCGTGACGATCACGTCGCGGTGGGGATCCAGGGCGATGCCGTAGAACCGTTCCTGGTGCTCGGCGATCGCGTGCAGCAGATCGGGCGTGCCGCGCCCGGGCGGGTACTGGTTGACGCCCGCGGCGATGGCGGCACGAGCGGCTTCGAGCACGTCGGCGGGGCCGTCCTCATCGGGGAAGCCCTGACCGAGGTTGATGGCGCCGGTCCGGGCCGCCAGCGCCGACATCTCGGCGAAGATGGTCGGTCGCAGAACGCCGTCGGGGTCCATGAGTCCCGCGCCCTGCGCCGTTCGGCGCCACGCGCCCGCAAACTGCTGCATCCTGAGAACGTACCGCCGCGGCGGGTCGGAACACTCGTCCTATGCACGCGGTTCGCATAGACGCGTCCCATCCCCGGCATAAGAAACACACAGCATCGGGGGTCACAGTGGTGGGAGCTTGGCAGAAGGAGCAATCATGACCGACACACAGGGCGACCGCCCCGCCGACGAATCCCCCGAGACCCCGGCGACGTCCGAGGGCGCAGCCGCCGCCGCACCCGCGGCCGAGACCTCCGCTGCACCGACGCCCGCCGCTGAGGCGCCCGTCGCGCCCGCGGCGCCGCCCGTCCCGCCGCAGCAGCCTCAGTCCGCCGCTCCCGCGTGGCAGCCGCCGGCCCACCCGACCGCTCCCGGGCCGGTCCCGGCCGGCTACGTCGCGCAGACTCCCGCGCAGCAGGCCGCGCCCCAGGGCTACCCGCGCCCGCAGGGGTACGCAGGGCAGCCGCAGGCCGCACCCCAGCACGCGGCCTACGCCGGTCAGCCCGCGTACGGCGCCGCATTCGGCGTCGGGGCGCGCCCCGGCGACACCCAGCCGACGCTGCCGATCGGCCCGGCGCCCACCGGCGCCGCACCGGCGCTCGCGCCGGCGAAGAAGCAGAAGTCCGGCGCCGGCAAGGTCGTCGGGCTCATCGTCGCGGCCGCCCTCGTCGGCGGCGCGGCGGGACTCGGCGGCGCCGCCGGGTTCTACGCGCTCGCGCCGGCCGCCACGACCGCGGCAGCGGGTCCGTCGACCGTCACGGTGAACAACACCGACTCGGTCACCCAGACCACCGGCATCGCCGCCAAGGTCGTCCCGAGCGTCGTGACGATCGCGGCGTCGGGCGAGAGCGGATCCGGAACCGGATCGGGTGTCGTGCTCACCGAGGACGGCTACGTCGTGACGAACACGCACGTCGTGACCCTCGACGGTGCGTCGGGTGACGCCACGATCCGCGTGACGACCTCCGACGGCCGCGTCTTCGACGCCGAGGTCGTGGGCACCGACCCGACCTACGACCTCGCGGTCATCAAGCTCGAGGGCGCCGAGGACCTCTCGCCGATCGAATTCGCCGACTCGGCCGACCTCAACGTCGGAGACACGACCGTCGCGGTCGGTGCACCCCTCGGCCTCGCGAACACCGTCACCACGGGCATCGTGAGCGCCCTGAACCGCTCGATCGAGATCGCCTCGTCCGCCGCGCCCGAGGGCGACGCCGGTGAGGACGAGGGCGACCAGGGCCAGGGCGAAGAGGATGCGCCGTTCCAGTTCGACTTCGGACAGGGTCAGCAGGGCGGTTCGACGGCCGAGAGCATCAAGATCGCCGTCATCCAGACGGATGCCGCGATCAACCCCGGCAACTCGGGAGGTGCGCTCGTCGACGGCGAGGGCAAGCTCATCGGCGTCAACGTCGCGATCGCGTCCGCGGGCGGATCCTCCGGTCAGTCCGGCAACATCGGCGTCGGCTTCGCGATCCCGTCGAACGTCGTCGAGCGCGTGACGTCGGAGCTCATCGAGGATGGAGCCGCGACCCACGGCCTGCTGGGTGCGAGCGTCCAGTCCGCCGAGTACGTCGAGGGCGCGACCATCACGGGCGCCTACATTGCCGAGGTCGTCGACGGCGGCGCCGCCGCCGCGGGCGGTCTGCGCGAGGGCGACATCGTGACGGGCTTCAACGGCGTTCCGATCACCGACTCGGTCGACCTGACCGCGCAGGTGCGCGCCGCCGCCGCGGGCAGCGACGCGACGGTGACGATCGTCCGCGACGGCAAGACGCAGACGCTCGACGTGACGCTGGGTGAACTCGAGTAGCACCGGCTCCACGGTT
>JBEVLS010000281.1:0-9756 GCA_040509015.1 Microbacterium sp. | reverse complement strand
CTTCGGCGCGGGCGCCGGGCTCCCGTACTTCTCGACCGACACCGTGGCCGCGCAGCGCGCGCTCGAGATCGACGCGCAGGAGGTGCTCGTCGCCAAGAACGGTGTCGACGGCGTCTACACGGCCGATCCCAAGAAGGACCCCACGGCCACCAGGATCGACCGCATCACGTACCTCGACGCACTCCAGCGCGGCCTGAAGGTCGTGGACTCCACCGCCTTCAGCCTCTGCATGGACAACAAGATGGACATGCGGGTGTTCGGCATGGAGCCGGCGGGCAACGTGACGCGTGCACTTCTCGGCGAGCCCATCGGCACGCTCGTCACGGCGTGACGACCCGCCCGGATAGACTTTCCCCCGCCACCCACCACGCGAAGGAGACACTGTGATCGCGGACGTCTTGACCGATGCCGGAGCGCGCATGGACCGCGCCGTCGAGGCAGCCAAGGAGGACTTCGCCTCGGTGCGCACCGGACGCGCGAACCCGCAGCTGTTCCAGAAGGTCCTGGTGGACTACTACGGCACTCCGACCCCGCTTGCGCAGCTGGCGTCGATCAACAGCCCCGAGGCGCGGTCGCTGATCATCACGCCCTACGACAAGTCGGCGCTGAAGGCGATCGAGCAGGCGATCCGCGACGTCCCCAACCTCGGCGTCAACCCGACGAACGACGGCAACATCGTGCGCGTCACGATGCCCGAGCTCACCGAGGAGCGCCGCAAGGAGTACGTCAAGCTCGTGCGCTCGAAGGGTGAAGACCACAAGGTGCACCTGCGCGGCATCCGTCGCAAGTCGAAGGACGACCTGGACGCCCTCAAGAGCGATGTGGGCGAGGACGAACTCGTCCGCGCCGAGAAGGAACTCGATGCGCTCACGCGCGCCCACGTCGACGCGATCGACGACGCGCTCAAGCGCAAAGAGGCCGAACTGCTCGAGGTCTGAGGACGCTTCATGGATGATGCATCCGGGTCGGGGGAGGACGCCACCCCCGCCGCTCCGCCGCCGCGGAGGGATGCCGCGCGCGAGGGCGGTCAGCCCGACACGGGCACCGAGTTCAAGGCGCACGTGCGTGCGGCCCGCAGCGAGTTCGAACAGCAGCTCACCCAGGCGCGCACCGACTTCGAAGAAGTCAACGAGCGCATCAAGGAGCGCACGGGTCGCGACCTGATCGTCGCGACGCTGATCGGCATCGCCATCGGCGGTGTGCTGGTCGCATCGCTGGTGTTCCTGAAGTGGGCGTTCGTCTTCTTCGCGCTGGCGGCGGTGCTGCTGGGCATGTTCGAGTTCGCGCGGGCGCTCGCCACGTCGGGCCGGAAGGTCGATCTCGTCCCGCAGCTGGTGGCCGGCGCCCTCATGGTGCTGGCGGCGTACTTCTTCGAGCCGTGGATGCTGTGGGTCGTCGTCTTCGTGGCGATCTCGATCGTCGTGATCTGGCGGCTCGTCGGCCAGATGGCCGCGCACGACGGCCGTACGCACGGCGACGTCCTCGCCGACGTGCTCATCGGCGCGTTCCTCCAGCTCTACGTCCCGTTCCTCGCCAGTCTCGCCCTCGTGCTCCTCCGCCAGGAGGGCGGCGAGTGGTGGGTCCTGGCCTTCATCCTCATCGCCGTCGTCTGCGACGTCGGTGCCTACGCCGCCGGCATCAGCTTCGGCCGCACGCCCATGGCGCCTCGGATAAGCCCGAAGAAGACGTGGGAGGGGTTCGCGGGGGCCATCGTGGCCGCCGCGGGCGCCGGCGTGCTCGTCGGGCTCTTCATGATCGGCGTCGGCTGGTGGATGGGCCTCGTCTTCGGGCTCGTCGTCCTCGTCACCGCCACGGTCGGCGACCTGGGCGAATCGATGATCAAGCGCGACCTGGGCATCAAGGACATGAGTTCGTGGCTGCCCGGCCACGGCGGCGTCCTGGACCGCCTGGACTCCATCCTGCCCTCGACGACCGCAGCGCTGGCGCTCTACTACCTCTTCACCCCCTTGGTGGCCTGATGACGACGACGACCGAAGCACCCGCCCCCGCGTTCCCCCTCACGCGCGGACGCACGAAGGGCTACGAGACCCGCGCCGTGGACGCCTTCCTCACCCGGGCCCGGAATGCCTTCGAGGCCGCTGGCGGCGACGACGTCGTGACCGCCGCCGAAGTGCGGCAGGTCGCGTTCCCGCTCGTTCGCCGCGGCTACAGCATCGCCGCCGTCGACACGGCCCTGGGCCGGATCGAGGAGGCGTTCGCCACGCGCGAGCGCGAAGCGGCGCTCGCCCGGGTCGGAGCCGAAGTCTGGGTGGAACAGGCCCGTGAGACGGCGCAGATCGTCCTCGACCGCCTGTCGCGCCCGAAGGGCAAGCGCTTCACGAAGGTCGGTGGACTCCGCTACGGCTATCGCATCGACGAGGTCGACATCGTCGCCGACAAGATCGCCGGCTACCTCGAGACGGGCGAGTCGGTGACTCCCGAGCAGGTGCGGGCTGTGGCGTTCCGGATGCAGCGCGGCGGCTACCGCGAGATCCAGGTCGATTCGCTGCTGGACGCGGTCGTCGAGGTGATGCTCGCCGTGAGGTGAGAGAACGCTCATCGACCCGGGGGCGTCGTCGGATGGCGGGGCCGGGAGGCGGCCGGTAGACTCGGGCGCATTGTGACTCCTGGTGGCGAGATGATTCCGACGCGGCGTTCGAGCCGTCAGGAGGTCGCGCCCCTCGCCGATGTCGTTCCTCCGAGGGTCCCGCGGGCGGCGACGCCGCGGTGGTCCCGCCGTCGAGGCGTCCTCGGCGTGTTCGCGGCTTTCGCAGCCGTCGGGTTCGTCGCGGCGTATGCCGGGCCGACCGGGATCGCGATCGCCCAGGCCAGCGCCGATGAGCAGACGTCGCTCTACGCGAGCGCGGTCGGCGACATCCAGACCTACGAGGGCGTGATGACCGCCAGCGCCGCAGAGGCCGAGGGGCTCATCGATCTCGGTCGTGACGGCTACACGGTCTACGTCACACCCACCCCCACGCCCACGCCGACGCCCACTGCCAAGCGCGCGACGGAGCAGCGCACCGCCGCACAGGCGGCGCCGCCGCAGTACGCCGGCGGAGGCTCGCCTGCCGAATGGATGGCCGCCGCCGGCATTCCGGAGTCGGACTGGGGCTACGTCGACTACATCATCAGCAAAGAGAGCGGCTGGAACCCCAACGCGACCAACCGGTCGTCCGGCGCCTGCGGACTCGTGCAGGTGTATCCGTGCAGCAAGCTGCCGAACGCGTACGACCCCGTGGTCAACCTGACCTGGGCCAACGGCTACGCGAACGGGCGATACGGGAGCTGGGCGGGCGCATACGCCTTCTGGACTTCCAACCACTGGTGGTAGGCCCGCGCGATGCCCAGATCCTCCCGTCGCCGCCGCGACGGCCGTGACGACGACTCGTTCGATCGTCTGCTATCCGGCTGGAAGCGCACCGAGGTGCGCCGAGGCAAGGAGTGGACGGTCCAGCCGGTGTCCGCCGTCCAGTCCCTGAAGACCTACACGTGCCCCGGCTGCGGGCGCACGATCGATCCCGGTGTCGCGCATCTCGTGGCGTGGCGCGCCGACGGCGTGCTGGGCGACGGCGCCGACCTCGCGGCACGCCGACACTGGCACGAATCCTGCTGGAGGATCAGCTGACATGGAGATCCGCGGACCGATGCTGCTTCCCGCCCGCCGGGAGGACATCGAACTCGAGACCGCCGACGGGCTGACCCTGGTCGGCGAGCTCGCGCTTCCCCTCGACCGAGAGCCGGTCGCGACGCTCGTGACACTGCATCCGCTGCCCACCGCCGGCGGATTCATGGACTCGCACATCCTGCGCAAGGCGGCCGGGCGGCTTCCGGCCCTGGCAGACCTCGCCGTGCTCCGCTTCAACACGCGCGGCACGACGTCGCCGAGGGGCACCAGCGACGGCTCCTTCGACGGCGGCGCGTCCGAGGCGTTCGATCTGGCGGCGGCCATGACCTTCGTCCGCGAGCGCGCACTCCCGAACCCCTGGCTCGTCGGCTGGTCGTTCGGCACCGAGCTCGCCCTCAAGTACGGTCGCGATCACGACGTCGCCGGCGCCGTGCTCCTCTCGCCGCCGCTTCACCGTGCGACGCCGGACGAGGTCGCGGCGTGGGCGGGCGATGAGCGGCGCCTCGTGGTGCTCGTGCCGGAGTTCGACGACTATCTGAGGCCCGACGCGGCGGCCGAGCGCTTCGCCGTCGTCCCGGACGCCGTGCTCATCCCCGTCGAGGGCGGCAAGCACCTGTGGGTCGGCGAGAATCAGACCCGCAGAGTACTGACCGAGATCGTGGCCGCGGTGAATCCCGCGGCGCTTCCGCTTCCGCTCGAGTGGGACGGTCCGCTCGCCGACGGGTGAGCTACTTCTCGTTCATCCGCGGGATGAGCACCTGACGGTAGATGATCAGGATGCTCGCCGCGACCGGGATCGCCACGAGCGCCCCGAGCAGGCCGAGCAGCGCGCCGCCGGCGAGGGCGGCGATCACGACGACCGCGCCGGGCACCGACACGGCGCGGCTCATGATGCGCGGCGAGAGGACGTACGCCTCGATCTGCATGTAGATCAGGTAGTAGATCGCCGCGACGAGGGCGGTCTGCGGTGAGCCGAGGCCGGGGATGAGGCAGGTCAGGACGATGATGACCGAACCGGTGAGCGTCCCCACGAGCGGGATGATCGACCCGAAGAAGGCGATGACGGCGAGCACGGCGGCGAACGGCGCCTGGATGATGCTGAGGAAGATGAAGCTGAGGACGCCGTTGGTGACGCCGAGGGTGAGCTGACCGATGACGAAGTAGCCGACCGAGTCGGTGATCTGCTCGCCGATGTCGATGAACCGCTCGCGCTTGGACGCCGGGACGAGTTGGTAGACCGAGCGCTTGAGGCTGGGCGTCGACGCCGTGAAGTAGATCGTCAGGATCAGCACGATGAAGGCCCCGGCGAGACCGGCGAGGATGGCCCCGCCGATCACGAGGAGGTTCTCGCCGATCGTGCTGCCGATGTCGGCGTAGTCGAGCGTCTGCAGCCAGTCCTGCACGTACGTGAAGACGTCGTCCACGAGCAGGAGCGGGAAGGTGTCCTTGAGCCACTGGCGCAGGTCCTCGACCGGCTGGAAGGCCCCCGCGTCGATGACGTCCTGCACCGTCTCGATGAGCTGCGAGACCTGCTGGACGATGATGGGCACGATCATCAGGATGACGCCGGCGAACGCCGCCAGCACCACGAGGATCGTGATGAGCACGGCGGCCCAGCGGGGGAGTCCGCGACGTTCGATCCAGCGCACGATCGGGTCGAGGCCGAGTGAGAGGAAGAGCGCCGTGCCCACGTAGAGCAGGATCGTCTGCAGATTCTGGATGCTGCCGATCAGCATGAGTCCGAGGCCGACGCCGAGTGTGGCGACCAGAGCCGTCCGGAACGGATTGTGCAGCTTCATGATCGGTTGCCCCGCCTTCCCCACGATCGCTCTGGTCAGGATATGTGCAGGCGGGGCGGGGACCGTGCATTGCGCGCTTCTCGGGCGACGCACAGCCGTGTTTCGCTAGTCTGAAATGTCGGATCGAAGGTTCGCCGCGCCATCTGGCGGACCGGGAGAGGTATTTTCGTGCGTTTCGTATGGGCTGTCGCGGCATTCGTGCTCGCCGCCGTGATGATCGGCGCGGGCATCGCCCAGCGCACGATCTTCCAGGGGCCCAAGACCTCGGAGGCCGCCATCGCGGTCTCGGAGGATGCCCCCTACCTGTTGATCGACGGCTCCGTGCTCGGTGCGCTGCCCGGGACGCAGACGCTGCGTGCGCAGGCCGACGGAGACATCTTCGCCGCGTACGGCCGCACCGCCGACATCGAGGCGTGGCTGGCCGACACCGACTACAACAGCGTGACGCTCGACGACGAGGGCCAGCCGTCGACGGCTCACCTCGAGCCCGCCGAGCCCGAGCCGACCGCTCCCGCCGAGGGCGGCGAAGAGACCACCGCCGAGGCGGACCCCGCCGCCGAGACGCCGGCGCGCAGCCCGATCGGGTCGGACCTGTGGCTCGACGAGTTCCAGCAGGCGGATGTGCTCATCGCGCCGCTGCAGCTGCCCGCCGACATGAGCGTCCTCGTCGCGACGGACGGCACCGAGCCGGCGCCGTCGACGGTGTCGATCTCCTGGCCCATCGACAACGGCACGCCGTGGGCAGGTCCCCTGATCGTGGGGGGCGGCATCCTGCTGGCGTTCGGAGCGTTCCTGTACTTCCTCGGCATCCAGCACGCGCGACGGTCGCGAGGACCACGTCGCAAGGGACTGCCGCTGCCCGTGACCGAGCCCATCGATCTCGCGGTCGAGGGAGCGGACAAGGGCGTGATCTCTGCCGGCGCGCCGACCAGGCGCTCGATCGAGCGCGGACGCCGCGCGTTCGTCGTCCTTCCCGCGATCGCCGTGTCGGCGCTGCTGTTCGCCGGCTGCTCGGCCGACTCGTGGCCGACGGTGGGCGATTCGCCGACCCCGTCGCCGACGGCGACCGTCATCGTGCCGGAGGGGCAGCAGATGCCCGCCGTCACCAAAGGGCAGGCCGAACGCATCCTCACACGCATCGCCGAGACGACCGCCGAGGCGGACGAGGCGCGGGACCCCGCACTGGCGGCGAACCGCCTCGAGGGCGCGGTGCTGGCGGCGCGTGAGACGAACTACAAGCTGCGCGGGTCGATCGAGGGCTACGCGACCCCGCAGCCGATCCTCACCAAGCCGCTCGAGATCGTTCTGCCGCAGGCCTACGACGGCTGGCCGCGCTCCTTCATGGCCGTGGTCGACGACAGCGAGTCCAAGACGTCCAGCGTCATGATCATGACGCAGGCCGACGCGTGGTCGCCCTACAAGCTGTCGTACCAGGCGAGCCTCGAGGCCGAGACGCTGATGCCCGATCTCGCGGCGATCTACGTCGGCGCACCGCGGATCGCTCCGGACTCGCCGTTCCTCATCCTCCCGCCCGACCAGCTCGGCACCGCCTACGCCGACGTCGTCGACAAGGGCGACGAGAGCGAGTACGTCGGTCTCTTCGAGTCCGACGGCGATCAGTTCCGTGCGAGCATCACCGCGGATCGCCAGGCCCGCCTGGACGCGTTCAACCAGACGGCGACCAATACGGGCAGCCTGACGTTCGCGGCGGTTCCCGGCGCCCAGACGCCGTTCGCGATCGGCACGCTCGAGAGCGGGGCGATCGTCGCGGTGAACATCGACGAGGTCGACACCGTCAAGCCGACGAACGCCGACGCGGTCATCAAGCTGCCCGAGAACGAGACGGTGAAGACCCTCGCAGGTGCCGAGCAGTCGGCGACGGGCTTCACGACGACCTACAGCGACCAGCTGTTCTTCTATGTCCCCGGCCAGGGGTCGACCGAGAAGATCCGTCTCCTCGGCTACGGCTCCGCCATCCTCGACGCGAAGGTGATCAGTTGAGCAATCCCACTCCGGCCGCCGCGCTGCGCGGCGCCGTCGACCTGTCGGCGCTGCGCAACCGTCCTGCCTCAGCACCCGCCCCCGGTGCCGACGGGGCCGGCGCAGCCCCCGGCATCCCGTCGCTCGTCCTCGACGTCACCGACGAGACGTTCCCTCAGCTCCTCGAGCTCTCGCGCACGGTGCCGATCGTCATCGACCTGTGGGCCGAGTGGTGCGGACCGTGCAAGCAGCTGAGCCCGATCCTCGAGAAGGTCGTCACGGAACTCGCGGGCAGGCTCGTGCTCGCGAAGGTCGACGTGGACGCGAACCCGCAGCTCTCGCAGGCGTTCCGTGCGCAGTCGATCCCCCTGGTCGTCGGTCTCGTCGCCGGCCAGCCCGTGCCGCTGTTCACCGGAGCGGTGCCCGAGCAGCAGGTGCGCGAGGTGTTCGACCAGCTGCTGCAGCTGGCCGCGCAGAACGGCGTCACCGGCACGGTGCCCACGGATCCGGATGCGGCGCCCGCCGAGCCCGTCGAGGAGCCGCTCCCGCCGCTGCACGCCGAGGCGTACGCGGCGATCGAGGACGGCGACTACCCGCGCGCGATCACGGCCTACGAGAAGGCCCTCGCCGAGAACCCGCGCGATGCCGACGCCCGCGCGGGGCTCGGACAGGTGCGCCTGCTGAACCGCGTCCAGGGCGCCGACCTGCAGGCGGCCCGCGCCGCCGCCGCCGAGCGCCCCGACGACCTCGAGGCGCAGTTCCTCGTGGCAGATCTCGATGTGTCCGGCGGACACGTCGACGACGCCTTCGGTCGCCTGCTCGACGTGTTCGCATCACTCCCCGGCGATGCGCGCGGACCGGTCCGCGAACGACTGCTCGAGCTCTTCGGCATCGTCGGCGACGACGACGCCCGCGTCATCCGTGCCCGCGGGCGCCTGGCGTCGCTGCTGTTCTAGCCCTGCGTCGGCGACGGGATGTGCGCCTCGGTCTCGTGACGCAGCCACAGCACCCCGAGGGGCGGCACGACCAGCGATGCGCGACCGTTGCCGTCCGCATGCACGACACCGTGGTTCCCCACACCCGACCCGCCGAACTCCTGGGCATCCGAGTTGAGGAACTCGTGCCACACGCCGGACTCGGGCAGGTCGAGCTCGTAGCCGTGGATCGGGACTCCCGAGAAGTTGCAGATCACTGCGACCGTGTTGCCGTGCCAGTCACGGCGCGAGAATGCGATGACGTTCGGATTCCACGCGGGACCTCCGATCCGTGAGAACGCGGCGCCGTCGCTGTCGCGCGCCCAGAGAGCGGAGTGGTCGCGGTACGCGCTGTTGAGAGCCGCCACGAACGACTGCAGCTGCGCGTGCGACGGCTGGTCCAGCATCCACCAGTCCAGCCCCCTGCCCTCTGACCATTCGGACATCTGCCCGAACTCCTGGCCCATGAACAGCAGCTGCTTGCCGGGGTGGCCCCACATGTAGGCCAGGAACGCGCGCATGTTGGCGAGCTTCTGCCAGTGGTCGCCCGGCATGCGTCCGAACAGACTGCCCTTGCCGTGCACGACTTCGTCGTGGCTGATCGGCAGGATGAAGTTCTCGCTGAACGCGTACACGAACGAGAACGACAGCTCGCCCTCGTGGTGGGACCGGTACATCGGATCGCGGGAGATGTACTGGAGCGAGTCGTTCATCCAGCCCATGTTCCACTTGAAGCCGAAGCCGAGGCCCGCCTGGCTGGTGGGCGCGGTGACGCCGGGGAAGCTCGTGGACTCCTCGGCGATCATCGCGATGCCGGGATAGCGCTTGTACGCGGTGGCGTTGACCTCCTGCAGGAACGCGATCGCCTCGAGGTTCTCGCGCCCGCCGTGGACGTTGGGGACCCATTCGCCCTCTTCGCGGGAGTAGTCGAGGTAGAGCATCGATGCGACAGCGTCGACGCGCAGGCCGTCGACGTGGAACTCCTCGAACCAGTACAGCGCGTTCGCGACGAGGAAGTTGCGCACCTCGCGGCGACCGTAGTCGAAGATCAGGGTGCCCCAGTCCTTGTGCTCGCCGCGGCGCGGGTCCGGGTGCTCGTAGAGCGCCTCGCCGTCGAACCGGGCGAGTCCGAAGGAGTCCTTGGGGAAGTGCCCGGGGACCCAGTCCATGATGACGCCGATGCCGGCCTGGTGCAGGCGGTCGATCAGGTAGCGCAGGTCGTCGGGTGAACCGTAGCGGCTGGTCGGCGCGTAGTACCCGGTGACCTGATAGCCCCAGGAGCCGCCGAACGGATGCTCGGCGAGCGGCATGAACTCGATGTGGGTGAATCCCTGCGCGGTGACGTAGTCGATCAGCTCGTCGGCCGCATCGCGAT
>JBEVLS010000280.1:0-9399 GCA_040509015.1 Microbacterium sp. | reverse complement strand
GCGTGAGTGCCGCCGCGGTCACCTCGCCGAGCGCCTCGATGTCGAGGCCGCCGCGCGAGCCGATGTGCTCGACGCGCCCGCGCACCTGTGCGGGGCACGCACGGGTGTTGGGGCACCGCAGGTCGATGTCGCCCTCCTTCGCGGGCGCGAGGGTCCACCCGCACTCGGGGCACTCCGTCGGCATGACGAATTCGCGCTCGGTGCCGTCGCGCAGCTCGACCACGGGGCCGAGCACCTCGGGGATCACGTCACCCGCCTTGCGGAGCACGACGGTGTCGCCGATCAGCACGCCCTTGGCGCGCACGACGTCTTGGTTGTGCAACGTGGCCTGGCGCACGACCGATCCGGCGACTCGTGCCGGCTGCATCACCGCGAACGGGGTCGCCCGGCCCGTGCGGCCGACCGACACGACGATGTCGAGCAGCTTGGTGTTGACCTGCTCGGGCGGGTACTTGTAGGCGATCGCCCAGCGGGGCGCCCGACTCGTCGCGCCGAGTTCGTCGTGGAGTGCGAGCTCGTCGACCTTGACCACCACACCGTCGATCTCGTGCTCGACGTCGTGTCGGTGCTCGCCGTAGTGGTCGACGAACGACACGACGCCGTCGATCGAGTCGGACGTGCGGAAGTAGGGGCTCGTGGGCAGACCCCACTCGGCCAGCAGCGTGTACACCTCGCTCTGCGACTGCACGGGCGGGCGCTCCCACGCCCCGATGCCGTGCACGAAGAGCCGGAGCGAGTCGAGGCGCGCCTGCCCGGCCTCGCGCTCGAGGCCGTCCTTCTTCTCGAGCTGCTGCCGCAGGCCGCCGCTGGCGGCGTTGCGCGGATTGGCGAACGAGGGGAATCGTCGCTCGGCGCTGATGCGCGCCTTCTCCTCGTCGAAGCTGCGCGCGCGGGCGCGCGTCTCTTCGACGGCGCGCTCTCGCATGCGGGCCTGCAGCGCGTTGAGCTCTTCGAACGCCGCCACGGGGATGAACACCTCGCCACGCACCTCGACGATCGGCGGATGCCCGGAGCCGGCGAGGCGCTGCGGGATCCCCTCGACGCGCACCGCATTGAACGTGACGTCTTCGCCCACCCGCCCGTCACCGCGGGTCGCGGCCGACGTGAGCACGCCGTTCTCGTAGCGCAGGCTGATCGCGAGTCCGTCGATCTTGAGTTCGGTCAGCCAGCGGACGGGACGCCCGGCGCCCGCCTGCGCCTTGGCGCACCACTCCCGCAGCTCTTCGACCGAGAACACGTTGTCGAGGCTCAGCATGCGCTCGGCGTGCTCGACCGGCGCGAACTGCGAGTTCTGCGCGGCCCCTACCGTCAGCGTCGGCGAATCCTGACCCTGCAGCTCGGGGTACAGGCGCTCGATCGCCTCGAGGCGATGCATCCACCCGTCGTAGGTCGCGTCGTCGACGATCTCGGCGTCGGCGCCGTAGTAGGCGTCTCTCGCGCCGATGATGCGCTCGATGAGGTCGTCGACCTCGAGCCTCGCCTCGTCGAGACCGAGCTCGATCAGCGGTTCGGGAAGGTCGGATGCTGCGCCGTCTGCCACTCCGTCAGTCTAGGAGCGGCATCCGACATTCACGCCGGAACGGGAACGGCCGAGACCGTGCGGTCGATCGTGAACTGGCCGATCACGCGGGTGCCGTCGTACAGGACGGCCGTCTGGCCGGGTGCGACACCGTCGAACGGCGCCTCGGGAACCACGGTGAGACCGTCGTCCGAGAGCGTGGCCCGGGCGGGCACCGGATCGGCGTGCGCGCGGATCTGCACGTGGCAGTCGAACGCGTCGGCCTCGGGCGCCCGACCCGCCCACGAGAACCGCGCCCCCGCGATCTCGGCGGTCGCGAGGGCTTCCTTCGGTCCGACGACGACGGTGTTGGACACCGGCCGGATCTCGAGGACGAACCGCGGCTTGCCGTCGGGAGCGGGAACCCCGAGCTGCAGGCCGCGGCGCTGACCGATCGTGAACGCGTTCGCGCCCTCGTGCGTGCCGACGACCGCGCCCGAGCGGTCGAGGATCTCGCCCCGCTCGGCACCCACCTTGTCGGCGAGCCAGCCGCGGGTGTCGCCGTCGGGGATGAAGCAGATGTCGTGGCTGTCGGGCTTCTGCGCGACGGAGAGCCCACGGGCCTCGGCCTCGGCGCGGACGATCGCCTTGGACGGCGTCGAGCCCAGCGGGAAGTAGGTGTGCGCGAGCTGCTCGGCCGTCAGCACGCCCAGAACGTACGACTGGTCCTTCGCGGCATCCGACGCCCTGTGCAGCTCGAGGCCCTGCGGGCCGTCGACGAGAGCGGCGTAGTGCCCGGTGCAGACGGCGTCGAAGCCCAGCTCGATCGCCCGCTCGAGGAGCGCGGCGAACTTGATCTTCTCGTTGCAGCGCATGCACGGGTTGGGCGTGCGGCCGGCCTGGTACTCGGCGATGAAGTCATCGATGACGTCGTCGCGGAAGCGCTCCGAGAAGTCCCAGACGTAGAACGGGATGCCGAGCACGTCCGACGCGCGTCGCGCATCCATGGCGTCCTCGATCGTGCAGCACCCGCGGCTGCCGGTGCGCAGAGTGCCGCCGGCCCGGGAGAGCGCGAGGTGCACGCCCACGACCTCGTGGCCGGCCTCCACCGCACGGGCCGCCGCGACGGCGGAGTCCACGCCACCGCTCATCGCCGCCAGGATCCGCATGCAGACAGTCTACGAGCCGGTACCTGGCAGCGCTCCGGATGCCGTCATCGGGCTGCGCGGGCACGCGCGACCGCGTCCGGCAGCGCGCCGAGCAGCGCGGTGACGTCCGCCGGGGTCGACGTGCGTCCGAGGGTGAATCGCAGCACCTCCCGCGCTTCGGCGTCGGAGCGGCCGATCGCCAGCACGACGTGCGACGGCTCGGGCACACCCGCCTGGCATGCCGATCCGGTCGACGCCGCGATGCCCCGCTGGTCGAGCAGGAACAGCAGCGTCTCACCGGCGGCCCCCGGGAAGTGCACGTGCGCGTTGCCGGGAAGCCTGCCGCGGGGGTCGCCCAGCAGTTCGGCGCCCGGGACGGTCGACAGGATGCCGCGCACGAGCTCGTCGCGCAGCGCCGCGAGCCTGACCGCCTCGGCGTCGAGCTCGACGACCGCGAGCTCCGCGGCTACGGCGAAGGCGGCGGCTCCCGCGATGTCCTGCGTTCCCGGGCGCAGGCGTCGCTGCTGTCCGCCGCCGTGCAGGAGCGGCGCCAGCGGCGCGGTGCGGGCCGTCACGAGCGCGCCGACGCCGACCGGCGCGCCGATCTTGTGCCCCGACACGCTCATCGCGACGAGGCCCGCGGCGGGTGCGGCATCCGCTCGCCACCGCCGGAACGACACCGGCACGTGACCGAACGCGGCGATCGCGTCGAGATGCAGCGGCACGCCCGCACCCGCGGCGGCCGCCGCCAGACCGGAGGCGTCGTTCACCGTGCCCGTCTCGTTGTTGGCCACGAGGGCCGTCGCCAGGGCGGCGCCGTCGACCTGCGCCGTGAAGTCGTCCAGCGGCACGCGACCCATCGCGTCGAGCGCCACGTGTCGCACGTCGGCACCGCGGGAGGCGGCGAGCCACTCGACCGCGTCGAGCGTCGCGTGGTGCTCGCCGCCGGGCAGCACGACCGCGTCGCGTCCCGGCGAGCGCGACTCCCACAGACCCTTGAGCGCGAGATTGACCGACTCGGTGCCGCCCGATGTGAACACCACTTCGATGGGGTCGCAGTCGATCACCGCGGCCAGCCGTTCGCGCGATTCCTCGAGCAGGCGCCGGGCGGACTGACCCGCCCCGTGGATCGACGACGCGTTGCCGACCAGGGCGGATGCCGCGATCCACGCGTCGCGGGACTCCGGCCGCAGCGGGGTGGTCGCGGCGTGATCGAGGTAGACCGTCGTCATCGCTCCCCCGGTCTGTGTGCGGACTGGACACCTGGCCTGATTACTCTAGAACGCATGCTCAGCCCGAACTCCCCGTCCGGCGTCGCCTCGGCACCCGGTCTGCTCAGCAGCGGACTGGACGACCTCGGAGTCCGTCTCGGTCCGGACGGCGGCACACTGCGCCTCTGGTCGGGCACCGCGAGCACCGTCGACCTCATCCTCTTCGACGACACCGACCTCGACTGGATCACCGACGAGATCCCTCTGGCCCCCGTCGGCGGAGGCGTCTGGAGCGTGACCACCCCGCTCCTGCGGGCGGGCACCCGCTACGCCGTGCGGGTGGACGGACCGCATGCGCCCGGGAACACGTTCAACCGCGGAACCCTGCTGGTGGATCCCTACGCGCGCGGACTCGTCACCGGCGGGTACGAGGACTGGCGGTCGGTCGTCGTCGACGGCGGCTTCGACTGGGGCGGCGTCGCCAAGCCCGGCATCCCGCTCGACCGCACCGTCATCTACGAAGGTCACCTCAAAGGCCTGACCAAGCGGCACCCCGGTGTGCCGCCCAAGCTGCACGGCACGTATGCCGGCCTCGGCAACCCGGCCATGATCGACCATCTCCTCACGCTCGGCGTCACGAGCGTCGAGCTGCTGCCGATCCACGCCTTCGCGACGGAGCCCCGCCTCCTGCAGCACGGACTCGCGAACTACTGGGGCTACAACACCGTCAACTTCTTCACGCCGCACGCCGCGTACGCGACCGAAGACGCTCGCCGCGAGGGGCCGGAGGCGGTCCTGCGGGAGTTCAAGGGCATGGTGCGCCTCCTGCACGAGGCGGGCCTGGAGGTCATCCTCGACGTCGTCTACAACCACACCTCCGAAGAGGGCATCGGCGGCCCGCGGACGAGCCTGCGCGGCATCGACAACCGCAACTACTACCGCCAGCAGGACGACGGCGCGTACATCGACGTCACGGGGTGCGGCAACTCGGTGAACACGTCGACGGATGCCGCGGCCAGACTCGTCCTCGATTCGCTGAGGTACTGGGCGAACGACGTGCAGATCGACGGATTCCGCTTCGATCTGGCGGCGACCCTCGGTCGCGACGCCGCGCACACCTTCACTCCCGACCATCCGCTCCTGCAGGCGATCCTCGACGATCCCGCACTGGCGGGCGTGAAGAAGATCGCCGAGCCGTGGGACGTGGGCATGGGCGGCTGGCAGACCGGCAACTTCGGCGACGGCTGGCACGAGTGGAACGACCGCTACCGCGACCGGGTGCGCAACTTCTGGCTGAGCGACGTGGACTACGCCCGCCGCGCGTCGACCGCCCCGGTCGGCATCGGCGGATTCGCCACCCGCCTCGCGGGATCGTCCAACACCTTCAGCGCCGAGCGAGGCCCCCTCGCGAGCGTCAACTTCGTGACGGCCCACGACGGCTTCACGCTGCGCGACCTCGTGTCGTACGACGTCAAGCACAACCTCGGCAACGGCGAGCAGAACCGCGACGGGGCCGACACCAACCGCTCGTTCAACCACGGGGCCGAGGGTCCGACGGACGACGAGGGCATCCTCGCCACGCGACGCAAGGCCATGCGCAACCTCCTCGGGACGCTCCTCCTCTCCGCCGGAATCCCCATGATCACCGCCGGCGACGAGTTCGGCCGCACGCAGCGCGGCAACAACAACGCCTACTGCCACGACTCCCCTCTGACGTGGCTCTCGTGGCAGCACGCGCCCTGGCAGCTCGACCTGCAGGAGCACGTCCGCAGGCTCCTCGTCCTCCGCGACGAGAATCCGGCCCTCCGGCCCCAGCGCTTCGCGCGCCTCGGGGAGGTGACCCCGTCGGCGTCGGTCATGGAGTGGTACGACGAGAACGGCGAGACGATGTCGGGCGACCGCTGGACGAACCCGTCCCATCGCACCCTCCAGTACGTCGCCACGTCGACCCCCGAGTTCGAGGCCGTCAACCGGATCCTGCTCATCGTCCACGGCGACGAGCAGCCGACGACCGTCACGCTTCCCGAGATCGAGGGCGTGACCCGATTCGTCTCGCTGTGGACGAGCGCCGACGAAGCGCCGTCGGACGTGCACGACGAGTACGCACCCGGTGACAGCGTGCCGGTGGTCGGCACGTCGATGCACCTGTTCTTCGCAGACTGACCCGCCGAAAGTCAACCTCCTGTCGCGCCGAGAGGTCGCCCGGTAGGTTCGGAACGTGGTCAAAGCGTCGCGTGCCGAAATCTCCCGCCCGTGGCGGAGCACCTCCCCCATCCCCGTCCGCGAGGTCGTCGACGCGCAAGGCGATCGCGACACCCTGACGGGTCGGATCCCGCTGCTGCTGCCGGCTCCCTCCACGCCCGGAGGCAGATTCCGGCCGAAGGCGTTCGATGGCGAGGTCGTCCCGTTCCGCGTGACGTCGTTCCGCGAAGGGCACGACATCATCGGCGTGCACGTGCGCCTCACGTCGCCGTCCGGCGACGTGTCACTCCATCGCCTCCGGCCGCTGCACGACGGCTTCGACCGCTGGGAGGCCCTCGTCGAGCCGCTCGAGCAGGGTGTGTGGACGTTCCGCTTCGAAGGCTTCGGCGACGACTTCGCGACCTGGGAGCACGCCGCCGATCTCAAGATCGCCGCGGGCGTCGACGCTGCGCTGATGCGCGAGATGGGTGCTCTGCTGTTCGATCGGGCGGCGGCGGAGAAGTCGCGCCCTCTGCCCGAGCGCCGCACGCTCGAGAACGCCGCCCGCTCGCTGCGCGATGAGGACGCGACGGATGCCGAGGCCCTCGACATCGTGCGCGACCCGGCCCTCGCCGCATTCTTCGCGGCGCGTCCGCTCATGTCGCTGCCGACCGTCGGCGACGAGCTGTCGCTCCTCGTCGAGCGGGAGCGCGCCGGAGTCGGCGCGTGGTACGAGTTCTTCCCCCGATCCGAGGGCGCGAAGCTGCAGAAGGACGGGTCGATCAGGTCCGGCACGTTCCGCAGCGCCACCAAGCGGCTCCCTGCCGTCGGAGCCATGGGCTTCGACGTGCTCTACCTGCCGCCGATCCATCCGATCGGCCACCGCAATCGCAAGGGCCGCAACAACACGCTCGATCCGCAGCCGGGCGATCCGGGGTCGCCGTGGGCGATCGGCGCCGCCGAGGGCGGGCATGACGCCGTCCACCCCGATCTCGGCACTCTCGCCGATTTCCGCGCGTTCGTGCGCGCGGCCAGGGCCGAGGGCGTCGAGGTCGCCCTCGATCTGGCGCTGCAGGCGTCGCCCGACCACCCGTGGGTGACCGAGCATCCCGAGTGGTTCACGACGCTCCCGGACGGCACGATCGCCTACGCCGAGAACCCGCCGAAGAAGTACCAGGACATCTATCCGGTCAACTTCGACAACGATCCCGAGGGCATCCGGGCCGAGGTGCTGCGGATCGTCAGGCACTGGATCGCGCAGGGCGTGAAGATCTTCCGCGTCGACAACCCGCACACGAAGCCGCTGCAGTTCTGGGAGTGGCTGATCAGGACGGTCAACGCCGAGCACCCCGACGTCGTGTTCCTCGCCGAGGCGTTCACCCGCCCCGCTCCCCTGCTGGGGCTCGCACAGGCGGGATTCCAGCAGAGCTACTCGTACTTCACGTGGCGCAACACGAAGGCCGAGCTCGAGGAGTTCCTCACGTGGATCTCGGAGGAGACCTCCGACGTCATGCGCCCGAACCTGTTCGTGAACACCCCCGACATCCTCACCGAGTACCTCCAGTACGGCGGTCGGCCGGCGTACAAGATCCGTGCCGCCCTGGCTGCGACGGGCGGCGCCTCCTACGGCGTCTACGCCGGCTACGAGCTCATCGAGAACATCGCTCGGCCGGGCTCCGAGGAGAACATCGACAACGAGAAGTACGAATACAAGCTGCGCGACTGGGAAGGCGCCGAGGAGCGCGGTGCGTCCCTCGCACCGTTCCTCCGACGCCTCAACGAGATCCGTCGCACCCACCCCGCGTTGAGGCAACTGCGCAATCTCGACGTGCACTGGAGCGACGACGACGCGATCCTGGTGTATTCGAAGCATCTCGACGCCGCATTGTCGCCCGACGGACGTTCCGACACGATCATCGTCGTCGTCAACGTCGATCCGCATTCCACGCGTGAGACCACTGTGCACCTGGACACGCGCGTGTGGGGCGTCGCTCCCGGCGAGGAGTTCGAGGTCGAAGACCTCCTCTCCGGCGAACGATGGACGTGGACCGACCACAACTTCGTGCGCCTGGACGCGTTCGTCGAGCCCGTCCACATCCTGCACGTGAAGGGAAACCGATGACCACCGACACCGACCTCCTCGAGAGGGTCGCCAGCGGATCCCACCACGATCCGCACGCGGTGCTGGGACTTCACCCGGGGACGGATGCTGCCGGCGACGCCATCTGGACGGTACGCACCCGCCGGCCGCTCGCCCGAACGGTCACGGCCGTCTTCGCGGACGGTTCGGAGGTTCCGCTCGAGCACGTGCACGCGGGTATCTGGGAGGGCGCGCACGTCGGCGATGCCGATGCGTACGAGATCGTCGCCACCTACCCGGACGGGGCCGACTTCACCTCCGACGACCCCTACCGTCACGCCCCGTCGATCGGCGAGCTGGATCTGCATCTGATCTCCGAGGGGCGCCACGAGGAACTCTGGCGCGTGCTCGGCTCGCACGTGCGGCAGCAGGACGGATCCGACGGAACCGCGTTCGCGGTCTGGGCTCCGAACGCGCGCGCCGTGCGGGTCATCGGCGACTTCAACGGCTGGGACGGCAGCGGGCACTCGATGAGGTCGATGGGCGGCAACGGGGTGTGGGAGCTGTTCGTCCCCGGCATCGGCGTCGGCACGACGTACAAGTATCAACTCCTCAGCAGACGAGGTGACTGGGTGGTGAAGGCCGATCCGATGGCCCGCTTCGCCGAGGTGCCGCCGGCGACCGCATCCGTCGTGGTCCGCGCGTCGCATGAGTGGGACGACGCGGCGTGGATGACTGCGCGCGCCCGTGCGACACCTCTCTCGCAACCGATGTCGATCTACGAGTTGCATCTCGGATCGTGGCGGCCCGGCCTCACCTACCGCGACGCCGCGGACGAGATCATCGACTACGTCACCGCGCAGGGCTTCACGCACGTCGAGTTCCTGCCGCTGGCAGAGCACCCCTTCGGCGGATCGTGGGGCTACCAGGTCACCGGCTACTACGCGCCCACGAGCCGCTTCGGTGCTCCGGACGACCTCCGCTACCTCATCGACCGCCTCCATCAGGCCGGCATCGGCGTGATCATGGACTGGGTGCCCGGGCACTTCCCGAAGGATGACTTCGCGCTGGCCCGCTTCGACGGCGAGCCGTTGTACGAGCACTCCGACCCCCGCCGCGGCGAGCACAAGGACTGGGGCACCCTGATCTTCGACTACAGTCGCCGCGAGGTGCGCAACTTCCTCGTCGCGAACGCGCTGTACTGGTTCGAGGAGTTCCATGTCGACGGGCTGCGCGTCGACGCGGTCGCATCCATGCTCTACCTCGACTACTCCCGCGAAG
>JBEVLS010000279.1:0-3234 GCA_040509015.1 Microbacterium sp. | reverse complement strand
GCGTCGACGGCGACCAGCGCGGGATCGATCCGCAGGTTGGCCTCGGCGCACACGACGATCGAGTTCTCGCCCTCGGCGTCGACGGTGATGAGCGCGGTGCCCGATTCTCCGTCGGCGATCTGGATGCCGGAGGTGTCGGCACCCGCGGCGGCGATCGAGTCGATCAGGTAGCCGCCCGCCGCATCCGAGCCGACGGCGCCGATCATGGTCACCGCGGCGCCCAGACGCGCGGCGGCGACGGCCTGGTTCGCGCCCTTGCCACCCGGCTGGCGCGAGAGCGTCCCGTCGGCGACCGTCTCGCCTCGACCCGGTGCGCGCTCGACCCGCGCGACGAGGTCGACGTTGATCGCGCCGAGCACGGCGAGGCGCAGGCGGTCTTCCGCTGGGGTCATGACGGGTCTCCTCGATGAGTCGGGTCGCGGGCGGGACGAGTCTAGGCGGGAGTCACGGCGAGACGCGGAAGAGCGCCGCTCCCGGGCCGTCGGAGCCGATCGCGTACTCGATGCCCGTCCACTGGGGCGCCCGCACCGCGAACTCCTCGCCGACCGGATCCCCGTCGACGAGCATCCGCGCCCGTTCGCCGTCGATCCGAACGGCCATGACCGCGGGCCCGGTCGCATGCACCTCGCGCGTCTGCTGACCGGCGATCGCCAGGAACCCGTCGCCGTCCACGAGCGTCACCTCGACGAGGGTCGTGCCCACCGGCAGAGGGCGGCCCAGGCTGCCGCCGGGAGCGATCCGGATCCGGCCGTCGGCATCCCACTCCTCGACGATCTCGCGGGGATCGGCGTCGCGGCCGTGCCAGTCGAGGGTGCGCTCCGGACGATGCGCGGCGGGCCGACGAGCCGGGCGGGGCCAGTCCGAGACCGGCTCGGGCGCACCGCCGGTCACCGCGGCGCCGATCAGCGGCCAGTCGTCCGCCGTCCACGCCAGCGGCTGCAGGTGGAGGATGCGGCCGTGGTGCGGCGTGTGCTGGAAGTGCAGGAACCACTCCTCGCCGTCGACGCCGGCGACCCATGCGCCCTGATGCGGCCCGTTCGTCTCGGTCGAGCCCTGCTGCAGCACCACCCGGTGCTCCCACGGGCCGTCCAGGCTCGTGGCGCGGAACGCGTACTGCCAGCCGGTCTCGACCCCGCCTGCCGGCGCGAACACCCAGTAGTGCTCTCCGCGGCGATACAGCTTCGGGCCTTCCAGCACGCTGCATCCGTCGATCTGATCGCCGTCCACGAGTGTGCGCGACCCCGCGGACGCGGACGTGAGGCGGGGGTCCACCGCGACCAGGCTCAGCCGGTTCGCGAAGCCGGCGCGCGAGCGCGCCCACCCGTGGACGATCCACGCGCTCCCGTCCTCGTCCCAGAACGGACACGGATCGATCAGCCCCGCTCCGGCGATGATCAGCCGGGGCTCCGACCACGGACCCGCGAGGGCGGGCGCGTCGACGACGTAGATGCCGCGGTCGGGATCGCCCCACGTGATGAAGAGGCGTCCGTCGTGCTGGCGGATCGAGGGCGCCCAGACGCCCCCGCTCGGCTGGACGAGGGGCTGCCAGCCACCGGCGAAACCGGCGGGCTCCCACGAGACCAGGTCCTCCGACCACCACAGGGGGAGGCCCGGACGGCGGTCGAAGCTCGAAGCGACGAGCGCGTAGCCGCCCTCGTCCAACGCGATGACGTCGGGATCGGGCACGTCGTGCGCGCGGATCGGGTTGTGGAAGAGCTCGGCGGGGCGAACGTCGGTGTTCACAGGCATCCTTTGAGAAAACGTTTCTTGGCTAACCGGTTGACCTCTGCTAGCCTACCCAGCAACCGGTTTCTGGCACCATCGCACCCCGCCGGAACCACAGCACAGGGTGACTTCATCCGCTCAATGAGGAGTTAGACGACATGGCAAAGGCATCACGGCGCCGGGCATTCACCGCCCTGGGCGCAGGGGTCATCGCCGCAGGCGTCGTGGTCTCGGCCACGGCCTGCGGAGCGAGCAGCGACGACAGCGGCGACGGCGCGAGCGGTGGCCCGGTCACGATCTCGTTCCAGTGGTGGGGCAACGACGAGCGCGCCGTCCTGACCAACGAGGCGATCGACCTGTTCGAGGAGCAGAACCCCGGTGTCACCGTCGAGACGTCCTTCTCGGCGATCGACGCGTACATCCCCAAGCTCGCGACCCAGATCGCGTCGGGCTCGCAGCCCGACCTGTTCCTGATCCCCATGGAGTCCGTCAAGGAGTACACCGAGAAGGGTGCGACGACCGACCTGACCGACTACATCGGCGACGTCATCTCGGTGGAGGACATCCCCGAGACGAACCAGAAGATCGGCCAGATCGACGGCACCTTCTACGGCTTCACGCTCGGAACCGCGACCTACGCCTGGGCCTACGACCCGGTCGCGTTCGAAGAGGCCGGCGTCGACGCGCCCGGCGCAGGCTTCACGTGGGACGACCTGATCGACGCGGGCGAGAAGATCCGCGCGGCCAGCGGTGGGGCGAAGGCCGCCATCACCGACCCCGGTGGCTACATCGCCCACTTCGGCACCTATCTCGACCAGAACGACAAGCTCATGTTCACCGAGGAGGGCGAGCTCGGCTTCGAGGAGTCCGACCTCGAGGACTGGTTCGACCTGATGCAGGATCTGCGCGACTCGGGTGCCAGCACCGACCCGCAGACGACGTCGACGCTCGATCAGAGCATGCAGAACTCGGGCTTCGCGCTCGGCAAGTCGGCCGGCGAGTTCATCGCCGCGTCGATCACCGGAGCCTTCGTCGACACGATCGGCGAAGAGCACGTCGCGCTCGCGCCGATGCCGTCCGACACCGACCGACTGGGCCTCGGCATGGCGGGCACGAACGTCGCCGCCGTCTCGCCCGAGTCGAAGAACCCCGAGGTGGCCGCGAAGCTGCTCGACTTCCTGATCAACGACCCCGAGGCGGCCGAGATCCTGGGCCTGACCCGCGGCATCCCGCTGAACACCCTCAACTACGAGGCGCTGGCGCCGACCCTCGCCGGCGGCGACAAGATCGTGAACGACTTCGTGCTCGAGTACCAGGCCGACTTCTCCGACCCGGCGCCGCTGGCCCCTCCGGGAGTCAGCACGCTGCCGGCCGAGTTCACCCTGGCCTACGAGAACATCATCTTCGGTCAGCAGTCCAACGAGGACGCCGCGAAGTCGCTCTACGCGCTCTTCGAGTCCGCGATCTCGTGATCCCCGGACCGGTCGGGTCGCACCGTGCGACCCGACC
>JBEVLS010000278.1:0-4677 GCA_040509015.1 Microbacterium sp. | reverse complement strand
CGATCGCGGAGGCGATCTCCTGGACGCTCCTCATCACGGGGCTGATCCTGCGCGCCACGGCCGACCTCGCGATCGCCGTGACGATCGGCGGCGGCATCCACGGATTCGTCTTCCTCGCGTACGGCGCGACGGCAATCCTCGTGGCGAAGAACCAGCGCTGGGGAGCCGGGCCGACCGTCGTCGCGATCGGAAGCGCGATCGTGCCCTACGCGACGATCCCGACCGAGATCTGGCTGCACCGCACCCGGCGCCTCGACGGCCCCTGGCGACTGGCGCCGACCGATGACCCGCGCGACGACGCGTGGCACGACAGGCTGATGCGGTGGTTCCTCAACCGGCCGTGGGTGCTCGCGATCCTGCTCGCGCTGGTCGTCGTCGCGATCTTCGTGACGCTGCTCATCGTCGGGCCGCCCGGTGGCCGCGACTGATCAGGCGCTGTAATCGGGCAGCTGCTGAAGCGTCCAGGTGTTGCCGTCGGGATCGTCGAAGCTGACGAAGCGGCCCCATCCCTGCTCGTCCACGCCCTTCGCATCGACGCCGACGGCCCGCAGGTGAGCGAGCGCCTCGTCGGCGTCGGGCACCACGACCTGGATCGTGTTCTGCTGCCCGGGCTCGAGGTCGATGCCGAGGCCGGTGCCGAAGGCGATCGAGCAGGCGGAGCCCGGCGGCGTCATCTGCACGAACCGCAGGCCGTCGAACGGCACCTGATCGTGGTCGGCGTTGAAGCCGATCTTCACGTAGAAGTCCTTCGCGCGGTCGACGTCGCTCACCGGCACGAAGATCAGCTCGATCTTCCAGTCCATGACGGGATCCTTCCGTATGCCCCTCCTGCGGGGATGAGGCCAGGGTACGAGCCATTGCGGACACGGGCTATCCGCAATGCGCTCGCGATGCGCTGTTCGCTGTCGGCGATGCGGGCTGGGAATACACCCTGGACCATGCTGTTGAAGTTGATAGGTCTGCACTCAAGTTCGTAGAGTTGACATGACTTCACTCAGCTTTCAGGAGACACGGAATGCCCGAAGACTTCACCCCTTCCACCGGATCCGGTTCGGAAGACGGTTCGTTCGACGAGTTCCTCGCCCGCTACATGGCGGGTGAGCGAGCCCGCTCCGAGCGCTCGATCGACCTCAGCCGCTTCCTCGGCTCGCGCACGCAGGAGATCCTGCAGCGCGCCGGCCGGTTCGCCCTCGAGCGCGGTCAGCGCGAGCTCGACGCCCTGCACGTTCTGCGCACGCTGGTCGCCGAGGCGCCCGCGAAGGACGCCGTCGAGCGCATCGGCGCCGACCCCCGCGCGATCATCCGCTCGGCCGAGGAGCGCCTGCCCGCCGCGACCTCTGCGGCCGACGTCGACGGCGCCGTCATCACGTCCTCCGTGCAGCGCGCGCTCTTCCACGCCTTCCAGGTGGCGCGCTCGTCCGGCTCGACCTACGTCGACCCGGAACACCTCTTCTTCGCCCTCGTCCTCGCACAGGACACCCCCGCGGGCCAGGTGCTCGCGCGTGCCGGAGTCACCGCAGAGGCCCTCACGCAGAGCGTCCGCGAGACGGTGACGCCGTCCGGCGTCGGCACGGACGAGGCTCCGGATGCCGCGTCATCCGAGACCCCGCTGCTCGACCGGTTCGGCACCGACCTCACCGCGCTGGCCGCGGCCGGCGACCTCGACCCGGTGATCGGTCGCGCCGACGAGATCGAGCAGACGATCGAGATCCTCAGCCGTCGCACCAAGAACAACCCCGTGCTCGTCGGCGAAGCCGGCGTCGGCAAGACCGCGATCGTCGAGGGACTCGCCCGGGCGATCGTCGCGGGCGACGTGCCCGAGCAGCTGCTCGGCACACGCGTGCTCGCACTCGACCTGCCCGCGATGCTCGCCGGCACCCGCTACCGCGGAGACTTCGAAGAGCGTCTGACCGGCACGATGGACGAGATCGCCGCGCTCAAGGGCGAACTGATCGTCTTCATCGACGAGGTCCACACCGTCGTCGGCGCCGGTGGCGGCGGCGAGGGCGCGATGGACGCCGGGAACATCCTCAAGCCCCGCCTCGCGCGCGGCGACCTGCACCTCGTCGGTGCGACCACGCTCAAGGAGTACCGCGTCATCGAGAAGGACCCGGCGCTCGAACGCCGCTTCCAGCCCGTGCGCGTCGGCGAGCCGTCGGTCGAGGACGCCGTCCTCATCCTGCGCGGCCTCAAGCCCGCGTACGAGGAGCACCACGCGATCACGTACACGGATGCCGCGCTCCGCGCCGCCGTCGAGCTCAGCGATCGCTACCTCACCGAGCGGGTGCTGCCCGACAAGGCGATCGACCTCATCGACCAGGCAGGCGCCCGTCTGCGCCTGCGCCTGGGCGCGAAGGTCGACGTGAGCGCCCTCGTCGCGCAGCTCGCGACCCTCGAGGCCGACAAGAACGCCGCCGTCTCGGGCGAGCACTACGAAGAGGCTTCGCGCATCCGCGACGAGATCGCCGCCGTGCAGACGAAGCTCGACGACACCGCCGCATCCGGCGCCGTCCTCGCCGGCGCGGCCGTCGTCGACGAGCCCGAGATCGCGGCCGTCATCAGCCGCGCGACCGGCATCCCGGTCAACCGCCTGACCGAGACCGAACGCGAGCGCCTTGCGACCCTCGAGGACGAGCTGCACGCCCGGGTCGTCGGACAGGACGACGCGGTCGCCGCCGTCGCCAAAGCCGTGCGCCGCAACCGCACGGGCATGGGCGACGCGCACCGTCCCGTCGGATCGTTCCTGTTCCTCGGACCCACCGGTGTCGGCAAGACCGAGCTCGCGAAGGCCCTCGCGGGATCGCTCTTCGACGACGACACCGCCGTGGTCCGCTTCGACATGAGCGAGTTCGGCGAGCGCCACACCGTGTCGCGTCTGGTCGGTGCCCCTCCGGGATACGTCGGCTACGACGAGGCGGGTCAGCTCACCGAGCGCGTGCGCCGCAACCCGTACTCGATCGTGCTGTTCGACGAGATCGAGAAGGCCCACCCCGACGTGTTCAACCTGCTGCTGCAGGTGCTGGACGACGGACGGCTGACCGATGGCCAGGGCCGCACGATCGACTTCCGCAACACCGTGATCGTGATGACCTCGAACCTCGGCTCGGAGTTCCTCGCGTCCCGCGGCGGAGCGATCGGATTCCTCGCCGACGGCGGCGGGTCGACCGGGTTCGGCTCGGAGAAGGACCTGCGCGACCGCGTCATGGGCAAGCTCCGCGAGGCGATGCGGCCCGAGTTCCTCAATCGCATCGATGAGATCGTGCTGTTCCGCAAGCTCGAGAAGTCGCAGCTTCAGGGCATCGTGCGACTGCTGCTGGGGGCGACCGAGACGCGGCTCGCCAGGCGCGAGATCGGACTCACCGTCACCGACGCGGCCGTGGAGTGGCTCGCCGACAACGGCTACGAGCCCGAGTACGGCGCCCGGCCGCTGCGCAGGCTGATCCAGCGCGAGGTCGACGACCGCATCGCCGATCTGTTCGTGACGGGCGCGCTCGTCGACGGCGGTTCGGTGACGGTGGATGCCGCGCACGGCGCGCTCGTGGTGTCGTCCGCCGCGACGCTCTCCGCCGCCGCCTAGGCGCCGGGGCGCCGATGGGGCAGGCTCGGAGGGTGACCTCCTCCCTCGTCTCCATCGGCGTCGCCGGGAACCTCGGCCCCGAGCTCGTCGGCCGGCTCGCGCCCGTCGTCGAGCACGCCGGCTTCCACGCCCTCTGGGTCAACGACACGCCCGACGGGGATGCGCTCGAGGCGCTCGCCGCCGCGGCGGCGACGACCTCCACGCTGGTCCTCGCCACCGGCGTCCTGCCGGTCGACCGTCGCCCGGCGGACGCCATCGCGCGAGAGACCCGCACCCTCGGTCTTCCCGAGGACCGGCTGGTCCTGGGCATCGGGGCCGGCGGACTGCGCGTCGGCGCGCTTTCCGCAGTCGGCTCGGCCGCGGACGAGCTGCGCGAGCGGCTCACCGCCCGCGTGCTGGTCGGAGCCCTCGGCCCGCGGATGCGGCGCCTGGCCGCCACCCGCGCCGACGGCGCCCTGCTGAGCTGGCTCACCCCGGATGAAGCGGCCGAGCAGCGCGACGCCCTCCACGCGTTCGCGCCCGACACCCATGTGGCGCTCTACGCCCGCACGGCGCTCGATCCTGCGGCGGTCCCTGCCCGCGACGCCGAGGCGGCACGCTACGCCGGCTACGCCGCGTACGCCGCGCACTTCGATCGGCTCCGCATCGATCCGCTCGACACCGTCGTGCCGCGGGGCGACGAGGCTGCGGCCGACGACATCCGGGCGTTCGCGGCATCCGTCGACGAACTCGTGCTGAGGGCGATCACCCCCGCGCACGGGCTCGCCGACTACACCGCGTTCGTGGAGGCGGCGGCGCAGCTGCTCGCAGACTGACCGCGCACACGTCGGCGGCGGGTGGCAGGGTGGAGGCATGGCACGCATCGGCGCGATCTTCAGCCCCTATCCCAATCCCCCCGAGGCCTTCCGTGAGGCGGTGACCGCCGCCGAGGACTCGGGGCTGGCCGAACTGTGGCTGTGGGAGGACTGCTTCCGCACGACGGGCTTCGCGGCGGCATCCGCTGCTCTGGCCTGGACCGAGCGGCTGCGCGTGGGCATCGGCATCGCCCCGATGCCGCTGCGCAACGCCGCGCTCACCGCGATGGAGATCGCGACGATCGA
>JBEVLS010000277.1:0-3053 GCA_040509015.1 Microbacterium sp. | reverse complement strand
CGTCGTTGCCCGGGATCGGGAACTGGAACTCGTCGGGGTCGGCGTTCGTGTCGAGGATGCCGATGACGGGGATGCCGAGCTTCGTGGCCTCGTTGACCGCGAGGTGCTCGCGCTTGGCGTCGACGACCCAGATGGCCGACGGCGTCTTGGTGAGGTTGCGGATTCCGCCGAGCGACTTGTGCAGCTTGTCGAGCTCGCGCTTCTTGAGCAGGAGCTCCTTCTTGGTGAAGCCGCTCTCAGCCGGGTTCTCGAAGTCGAGCTCCTCGAGCTCCTTCATGCGCGCGAGGCGCTTCGAGACCGTCTGGAAGTTGGTGAGGAGGCCACCGAGCCAGCGCTGGTTGACGTAGGGCTGGCCGACGCGGGTCGCCTGCTCGGCGATGATCTCCTGGGCCTGCTTCTTCGTGCCGACGAAGAGGACGGTGCCGCCGCGGGCGACGGTCTCCTTGACGAACTCGTACGCCTTGTCGATGTACGTCAGCGACTGCTGGAGGTCGATGATGTGGATGCCGGAGCGCTCGGTGAGGATGAAGCGCTTGACTTTCGGGTTCCACCGGCGGGTCTGGTGCCCGAAGTGGACGCCGCTGTCGAGCAGCTGGCGAATCGTGACGACGGCCATGGCCGTTCTCCTGTTCTGGCGCACGGGGGCGCCTCTTTCGGTTGTGTCGCGCCGACCGTCCGGTCGGCGAGCCTGGTGCCCGGCGCACTCCCGCTCTCTTTCGAGAGACCGTCGGGAGAGGGATGCCGCGATGCGATGTTCCGGAGAACCAGCGTCGCTATGGGCACGCGGAGTCACCTCGACGAGCGAGATGCCCTACCAGTGTAACAGCAGGCCGCTCCTCCACAGGTGCGATCGCAGGTCCGCGATCGCACTCCTCGCGCGGATCGGCGGCGAGGTGCGAGCCGTGAAGGGACGATGGGCGGGTGAGTGTCTCGGCGGATCCCCGACGCGTGCCGCGACGGCGTGCTCTGCTCGCCGTGCTGCTCGGCTTCTCGCTGATCACGGGCGGTGACGCCCACGCCGTCGAGGACGATGTCACGACCCTCCCGGGCATCGAGCCGTGGACCTGGCCGGTGGAGCCGTTCCGCCTGCACCGCCCCTACGAGGCGCCGGCGCACGAGTACGGACCCGGTCATCGCGGGATCGACCTCGTCGCGGTCGGATCGGCCACGGTGCTCGCCCCGGCGGAGGGGGTCGTGGCGTTCTCGGGCGCGGTGGCCGGGCGCGGCATCCTGACCATAGACCACGGCGACGAGCTCGTCTCGACGCTCGAGCCGGTCGAGTCGGATCTCTCCCCCGGCACCGTCGTCGGACGCGGCGAGCCCGTCGCGTCCCTGTCGACCGGCGGACACTCCGACCCCGGTGCGCTGCATCTCGGCGTCCGACTCGAAGGCGAGTACATCAACCCGCTCCTGCTGCTGGGCGGCGTGCCGAGGGCCGTCCTGCTGCCCTGCTGCTGAGGTCTCGCGGCGGGTCGCTCAGGCGCGCGGGTGCGCGAGTCGATACGTGGCGGCCAGTCGTTCGCTGGAGACGTGCGTGTAGATCTGGGTGGTCCCCAGGCTCGCGTGGCCGAGGAGCTCCTGCACCGCGCGGAGGTCGGCGCCTCCGTCGAGCAGATGCGTCGCGGCCGAGTGGCGCAGAGCATGCGGACCCGCCGCGCGCCCGATGACGGGCGAGACGGCGCGGGTGACGACGTCGTAGACGGCTCGCGAGCCGATGCGCGCACCCCGCGCCCCCAGGAAGACGGCTCCGCGCGGCGCCGCATCCGCCCGAGCTGCGAGCGCGGGCCGTCCGCGGACGAGGTAGGCGTCGAGGGCGCGCCCCGCGGGCGCGCCGTACGGCACGACGCGCTCCTTGGCGCCCTTGCCGAGCACGCGCGCGGTGCGGCGCTCGGGATCGAGGTCGTCGACGTCGAGCCCGCAGAGCTCCGCGACGCGCACCCCGGCCCCGTAGAGGAGCTCGAGCATCGCGTGGTCACGCAGCGCGAGCGGATCCCCGTCGAGCGCCGTCGTCGCGAGCGCGTCGAGCGCGGCGCCCAATGCGTCGGAGGCGGCGACCTTCGGCAGCGTGCGCCCGCGTTTGGGCGCGACGAGGCGCAGGCTGGCGTCCGCCGGAACGAGGCCCGCCTCGGTGGCCCAGCCGAGGAAACCGCGCACCGAGGCGGTGCGGCGCGCGATCGTCGAGCGTTCGTCACCGCGCTTCGTGGCCTGCCACAGCCACTCGCGGAGCACCTCGAGGTCGAGGTCCTCGAGGGAGACGTCCCCGGCCGATCTCGAGAGGTCGGCGAGGTCCGACCGGTACGCCCGGACGGTCGCCGGAGACAGGCGGCGCACGTCGGCGAGATGACGCGCGTAGGCGTCGGCGGCCTCGGAGAGCTCCATAGGCCCATGATGCCGCCCGCATCCGAGGGTCGCGGCGCGGCGCTCCGCGCGGGCGCATCACGCCCGCGACGGCGCCATCAGCCGCCAGCCTGCACTCCCCCTCTCGACCGCCCCGTCGAGCAGCAGCAGGCCGAGACGAGCCTCGACGTCGCCGACCGACATCCCGCTGCGCCGAGCGATCTCGGAGCCGCCCCGCCATGCGCGCGCGCTCAGCGCGTCGCGCACCCGCGTGGCATCGTCGGTCGGCGGCCGGTCGTCGCCGAGGTCGAGCGGCGGCGTGCCCGCCGGGATGCCCAGCAGCTCGCGGACGTCGGCGGCGCCGGTTATGCACTCCGCACCGAACTCGCGCAGCATCCGATGGCACCCGGCGGAGGCCGCACTCGTGATCGGCCCGGGCACCGCGCCCACGCCGCGGCCGAGCGCGGCGGCATGTCCGGCGGTGTTGAGCGAGCCGCTGCGCCATCCCGCCTCGACGACGACGGTCGCGGCGCTCATCGCGGCGATGAGCCGGTTGCGGGCGAGGAACCTCCATTTGGTGGGCGCGGAGCCGCACGGCACCTCGCTGACGACTGCTCCCCTCTCGGCGATCCGGTCGATCACGTCGGCGTTCCCCGCGGGGTAGGCCTTGTCGGCGCCGCCTGCGAGCAGGGCGACCGTCGTCCCGCCGACCCGCA
>JBEVLS010000276.1:0-3012 GCA_040509015.1 Microbacterium sp. | reverse complement strand
GACGTCCCACCACGACACGGCGCGCTCGGCGCGGACCGTGCCTCGGGCGCGGACGAGGAGAGTGAGGACCAGCTGCCACACGAAGACACCCGGGATCGCGATGAAGAGCACCCACAGGAGCGCCCAGCCGCCGGCGTTGAAGACGATCCAGCCCACGAGCATCCACAGCGGCAGCACGAAAGCGGCGGGGATCAACCAGCCGAAGAACGCACGACGCAGCCACATGTCTCCGATGGTACGCCCGCGGATCCCGGCGCGGGGCGGGGTCATCGGCGACGCGAGGCAACCTCCCAGAGTCACCGGCGCGCGTCCGACAGAATGGAGAGGTCGCGAGAGAGGACACCCATGATCGAGTTGCGCACCCCCGCCGAGATCGAGGCCATGAGGCCCGTCGGCAGATTCGTCGCCGAGACTCTCGCGACCCTGCGTGACGAGACGGGCGTCGGCACGAACCTGCTCGCGATCGACCGCCGCGCACACGACCTCATCCGTCGCGCGGGCGCGGAATCCTGCTACATCGACTACCACCCCTCCTTCGGCGCGAGCCCGTTCGGCAAGGTCATCTGCACGTCGGTCAACGACGCCGTCCTCCACGGACTCCCCCATGACTACGTGCTGCGCGACGGCGACCTCGTGACGCTGGACTTCGCGGTGGCGATCGACGGCTGGGTCGCCGATTCGGCGGTCTCGTTCATCGTCGGAACCCCCCGCGACGAGGATCTCGCGCTCATCTCGTCGACCGAGAGGGCGCTGGATGCCGCGATCGCGGCGTCCACCGTCGGCAACCGGATCGGCGACATCTCGCACGCGATCGCGCAGATCGGCCACGGCGACGGCTACGACATCAACACCGACTTCGGTGGGCACGGCGTCGGCCGCGAGATGCACGGCGACCCGCACGTCGCCAACGACGGCAAGCCCGGACGCGGCTACCCGCTGCGGGCCGGACTCGTCCTGGCCCTGGAGCCGTGGTTCCTGCAGACGACCGACAAGCTGATCACCGACCCCGACGGGTGGACGCTGCGCTCGGCCGACGGTTCACGCGGCGCCCACTCGGAGCACACGATCGCGATCACCGCCGACGGACCGATCATCCTCACCGACCGGTCCTTCCTCGGCGTCGACTGACTCAGCCGAGGACGACCGCCGAACGAGGCGCGAGGCGGATCGACTCGCCCGTCAGGGCGGTCGCGGCATCCGTCGACAGGAGCACAGCGGGTTCGGCGCCCACGACGAGAGCGCGCGTCTCGTCGGAGAAGTTCACGAGGATCTCGACGGATCCGCGGCGCAGACGGAACCAGCGCTCGTCCTCGTCGGCGGAGGCCTCGAGCGCGGCGAACGCCGGGTCGGTGAGCGCGGGGACGCGGGCGCGGAGCGCCGTGAGTGCCCGATAGAGCGCGAGCATCCGCGCGTGGGTGCCGTCGCCGAGTTCCTGCCAGTCGAGCTTCGACCGCAGGAACGTCTGCGGGTCCTGCGGGTCGGGGACGACCGACTCGTCCCAGCCCATGGCTGCGAACTCCGCGATGCGGCCCTCCGCCGTCGCGCGGCCGAGCTCGGGCTCGGGGTGCGACGTGAAGAACTGCCACGGCGTGGACGCGGCCCACTCCTCGCCCATGAACAGCATCGGCGTGTACGGGGTCAGAACCGTCAGGACGGCGGCGATCGCGAGTCCGCCTTCGTCCAGCGTCTGAGACAGCCGGTCGCCGGCGGCGCGGTTGCCGATCTGGTCGTGGTCCTGTCCGAACGTCACCAGGCGCGAGGTGGGGATGCGCGGGTCGATCGGATGACCGTGGGCGCGACCGCGGAAGGACGACCACGTCCCGTCGTGGAAGAACCCCTTCGTCGACGCCTTCACGAGCGCCGCCAGCGGAGCGAAATCGGCGTAGTAGCCCGACGTCTCGCCGGTGACGGCGACGTGCAGGGCGTGGTGGTAGTCGTCGCTCCACTGCGCACCCAGCCCGTAGCCGCCGGCTTCGCGAGCGGCGATGAGCGTGGCGTCGTTGAGGTCGGATTCAGCGATGACCGTCAGCGGGCGTCCGACGTGGGCGCTCAGCGCGTCGACCTCCTCCGCCAGCTCCTGCAGGATGTGGACCGGCGAGGAGTCCTTGAGCGCGTGCACGGCATCCAGCCGCAGGCCGTCGACGTGGTGGTCGCGCAGCCACATCAACGCGTTGTCGATGATGTACCGGCGCACGTCGGGCTCGTCGAGGTCGATGGAAGAGCCCCACGTGTTCCGCTCGCCGTCGCGGAGGTAGGGGCCGAACTCGGGCAGGTAGTTGCCGCTCGGACCGAGGTGGTTGTAGACGACGTCCTGGATGACGGCGAGACCCCGCGCGTGGCATGCGTCGACGAACCGCTGATAGGCCGCCGGTCCGCCGTACGCCTCGTGCACGGCGTACCAGAGCACACCGTCGTAGCCCCAGTTGTGGACGCCGTTGAAGGCGTTCACCGGGAGCACCTCGACGAAGTCGATCCCGAGCTCGACGAGGTGGTCGAGCCGCTCGATCGCGGAATCGAGGGTTCCGTCGGGCGTGAACGTGCCGATGTGCAGCTCATAGACGACACCGCCCGCGAGTGGGCGACCGGTCCACGAGGCGTCCTGCCACTCATGGGCTCCGACGTCGAAGACCGCCGACAGGTCGTGCACACCGCGCGGCTGACGCAGCGAGCGCGGGTCGGGCCGCGCGGCATCCGCATCGCCGAGAACGAAGCCGTACTCGTCGCCGTCCGTGAGATCCGTCACGGCCTCCCACCAGCCGTCGCCGCGCGCGACGAGATCGGCGTCGGCGACGCCGGGGCGGCGCAGCCGCACCCGCTCGGCCCGGGGTGCCCACACTTCGACCATGGCGTCCGTCCTTCTCAGCGCTCGTCCGCGGCCAGCAGCGCCACGGGATAGGTGTCCAACAGCTCGGCCAGCGCGATCTCGCCGCCGTCGAAGCGTCGTCCGGTGAAGACGTCGACGGCCGGCCCGGCGTGTCGCAGGAGTGCCGTATCGCCCCAGCCGCCGCGGCC
>JBEVLS010000275.1:0-6865 GCA_040509015.1 Microbacterium sp. | reverse complement strand
CGGTGGTCGTCGGCGTACACGGTGTAGCCGTCGGCGGTGAGCGCGTCGATCGTCGCGGCGTAGCGACCGGCGTGCTCGCCGACGCCGTGCAGCAGCTGGACGACCGCTCGAGGAGCGCCCTGCGCGGGATGGACGTCGTAGACGATCGTGATTCCGAACGCGTCGGTGAACTCGGGCATGCGCCGAGTCTAGGTCTGGCATTTACTTAACAAGGATAATGAACTAGGGTAAAGATCTATGACTTCTCCGGATGCCGCCGCCATCGATCACTCGCGCGAGGCATCCGACCTCCGCATCGCCGTCTTCCGGCTGGCCCGCCGCATGCGCACGCAGCGCGCGGTCGACTCGATGAGCGACGGGCAGTTCGCGGTCCTGGCGGCCCTCTGGGTGCACGGGGCGCACACCCTCGGCGAACTGGCCGACCGCGAGCGCGTGTCGGCCCCCGCGATGACCCGCACGGTGAACTGCCTCGAGGAGAACGGCTACCTGACGCGCAGTGCGGACGAGAACGACGGTCGCAAGGTCGTCATCACGCTGACCGACGAAGGCCGCGGGGTCGTCGACGAGACGGCACGCCGCCGCGACGCGTGGGTCGAGGAGGCGCTCGCCGAGATCACGCCCGCCGAGCGCGAGACGCTCGCCCGCGCCGCCGAGATCATGCAGCGGATGGTCGCCCGATGAGCAGCATGTTCCGTTCCTTCTCGGTCTTCAACTATCGCGTCTGGTTCATCGGCGCACTCGTCTCGAACACCGGCGCGTGGATGCAGGCGACCGCACTCAGCTGGGTGGTGCTCACCGAGCTGACGGCCAACGACGCCGGCGCCATGGGCGTCACGATGGCCCTGCAGTTCGCCCCGCCCCTGCTCCTGGTGAGCGTGACCGGCTGGGTCGCCGACCGGTTCGACCGGCGGCACCTGCTCATGGTCACGCAGAGCCTGCTGCTCGTGCTCGGCCTCGCGATCGGCGCGCTGCTGCTGGCGGGCTCCATGACGCTGTGGATCATGTACGCCTTCGCTCTCGGGCTCGGCGTCGTCGCGGCATTCGACAACCCCGCCCGGCAGGCCTTCGTGTCGGACCTCGTCGACCGCGAGAACGCCTCGAACGCCGTCGCCCTCAACGCCGCGTCGTTCAACGGCGCCCGCATGATCGGCCCCGCCGTCGCGGGCCTGGTGATCGTCGCCGTCGGCACGGGCTGGGTCTTCTTCATCAACGCGTTCACGTTCCTCGCGATGATCGCCGCGCTCCTGCTCATCCGCACGCGGGAGCTGATCCCCCGCGTGAAGGCGCCGGGCGGATCGCGCCTCGCCGACGGCTTCCGCTACGTCGCGGGCCGGCCGGACCTCATCGTCACGTTCGCGATGGTGTTCCTCATCGGCGCCTTCGGCATGAACTTCCCGATCTTCGCCTCGACGATGGCGCTCGAGTTCGGTCAGGAGGCCGACGGCTACGGCCTTCTCAGCTCGATCCTCGCGATCGGCTCGCTCGCGGGCGCGCTGCTCGCCGCGCGGCGGGATCGCGCCCGCATCCGGGTCGTCATCGGCGGCACGCTGCTGTTCGCCACGGCCGCCGCCGTCTCGGCCTTCATGCCGACGTACTGGGCGTACGCCGCGACGCTGATGTTCACCGGCTTCGCGGTCGTGACGATGCTCACGACGGCGAACGGGTACGTGCAGACGACGACCGATCCGGCCCTGCGCGGACGCGTGCTCGCCCTCTACATGGCGATCCTCATGGGCGGAACCCCGATCGGCGCACCGATCGTCGGCTGGGTGGCGGCGGAGTTCGGTCCGCGATTCGCCATCGGCCTCGGCGCCGCCGCGGGCCTCATCGCCTTCGCCATCGGCGCGACCTGGCTGATCGTGTCGGGCCGGGTGCACCGCCAGGAGGCCGCGCGGTTCCGCCTCACGATCGATGAGACGCGTCCGCTCGCGGTCGTGAGCCCCGAGGAGTTCAGCGACGAGGTCGCCGCGACGACGCCCGTGGCACTCCCCCGCGACGAGCGACGACTGGCGAGCTGAGCTCAGGCCACGACGACCGTCGCGACGGCCGGCGCGAAGCCCTCCGCGGTCGCCGTCACGAACAGGTCGCCGACGCCCGTCGGCCGGATGATCGCCAGCATCCGCCCGTCGTACGTCGTGTACGACTCCCCGCCGAAGGACTCCTCGGTGCGTGCGCGACCGGAGCCGATGCCGGCGAGCTCGCCCGGTCCCTCGACGGTGACGGTGACGGGCCGGTCGAGGTCGCACACGACCACTCCCTGGGCGTCCTCGATCGTGATGGCGACGTAGACCAGCCCGTCGGGATCGACGGCGGATGCCTCGGCCGCCGCCGACAGTCGCAGATCGTCCGACGCCGACGCGAGCGTCCAGCGCCCCACGTCCTGGCCGCCTCGCCGCGCGATCGCGACGAGCTCGCCCGGGTGGTACTCGGTCTCGAACCGCGCGATGAACGCTTTGGCGTCTCCGACCGGACGCGTGCCGATCGAGTGCCCGTCGCGCAGGAGCTCGACCTCGTCGGCGTCCGCGTACACGTCGACGGTGACAGGAGAGCCGGGGTCTGCGGCCCAGCTCCATGACGCGACCGAGTCGTTCCACGACCATGGCGTCGTGGCCGTGGGCCGACCGTGGTGCTGGGGGCGGTGGACGGCGATGTAGGGCTCGGCGCGCAATCCGTAGACGATCTCACGCCAGAACGAGATCGTGCGACGGTGCCCCGTGATGTCGATGTCGCCGCACTCTGCGAGGAGGTAGGGGTACGGGCCTGCGGTGCCGGTGGCGACGTAGTCGTCGACGTCCGTGTAGTCGACGCGCCCGATCCCTGCTTCGCCGAGGTAGTCCCAGCCGGTCCAGGTGAAGTCGCCGATGACGTGGGGCAGCTCCTCGACGAGCGACCACATGACGTCGATGCGTTCGGGGAACGTCTCGGAGCCGACGATGACGCGGTTCGGATAGGCGGCGGCATCCTGCCGGTATCGCGAGTCGGAGTAGTTGAAGCCGACGATGTCCAGCACTGCGGCGGACTCCTCGATGGACGCGCTGACGAGTTCGGACGCGTTCATCAGGCCCATCTTCTCGCCCATGTTCGCCATCATCGTGTTGGGGTCGGCGGCTTCGAGCTCGGCCATCGCCTCCTGCATGCGCGACAGGTTCGCGATGACCCCGTTGATCCCGTTCGTGACGAAGCGCGTGTCGTCCAACCGGCGGAATCCTTCGGCGAGGCGCCTGCTCCATGCCGACCCGAGCGGTGTGCCGAGCTCGAGGATCTCGTTGCCGATCGAGTACATGATGACGCTCGGGTGGTTGACGTCCTTCGCGACGATCGCGGCGATGTCCGCGGGCCACCGCTGCGCGAACGTCGGCGAGGGATCGAAGCCGGTCTTCGCCCTCGTCCAGGTGTCGGCCAGCTCGTCCATCACGAGCACTCCGTGCCGGTCGCACGCATCGAGCATCGCCCGGCTGATCGGGTTGTGCGAACTGCGGATCGCGTTGAAGCCGGCTGCCCTGAGCAGCCGGACGCGCCGTTCCTCGGCGGCGTCGATCGTCGCCGCGCCGAGGGGGCCGCTGTCGTGGTGGACGCACGCGCCCCGCAGCTTCACGACCTCTCCATTGATGCGGAGTCCGTGCTGCGGATCCAGCTGCAGGCGACGGATGCCGACGGTGACGGCATCCGTGTCGAGCACCGTTCCGTCCGCGTCGGCGAGCGTCGTGCGCACCTCGTAGAGGTGCGGGTGATCCGGACCCCACAGCCGGGGGGCGGCGATCGCGAGTCGCACGCGGGTCGTGGCGGGTTCGTCCGGGACGACCGAGACGGGCGACGTTCCGCGGGCGACCTCGGCCCCCTCCGGATCGACGACGATCCACTCCAGGCGGGTGACGGCCGTGTGGCGGGTGGCGTTGACGACCGTCGTCGCGACCTCGACGATCGCGCGCTCCGCGTCGATGTCGGGCGTCGTGACCCGAGTGCCGTCGAGAGGGATGTGCACGGGATCGGCCACGACGAGATGGACGGGGCGGTAGATGCCGGCCCCCGAGTACCAGCGGCTGTCCTTGTGGGCCCGCGCCTCGACGGTGATCCGGTTCGGCGCGCCGAAGCGCAGGTGCGCGTCCAGACGCGCGACGAACGCGCTGTACCCGTTCGCCTCGTGCGTGACGAGATCGCCGTCGACGAACACGACCGCGTCGCGGTAGACGCCCTCGAACTCGAGCAGCACCGTCTTGTCACGCCATTCCTCGGGGACGTGGATCGTCTTGGCGTACTCGAAGACGCCCCCGGGGACGTAGCCGGTGTGCACTCCCTGGTCGCTCCCGGCCGAGCGGGGGAGGTCGCGCAGCGCGTCGTGCGGCAGTGTCACCTCGCGCGGCTCGGCCCCGGGCGTGGGTGCCTCGAACGCGCCGAGCTTGGGGCCGACCGTCCATCCGTCGAGGAAGGGCGTGCGGATCATGCGCGGATCTCCTCGGCGTCCGATGCCGTGACGTCGAGCGCCTGTTCGAGCGAGACCATGTCGAAGCCCCGGACGAACCCGCGGAAGAACTCGCTGAGCGCGGCGGCCATGTCGGTGGTCGTCGGGTCGAGGAGCCACTGCACCTGCAGACCGTCCATGAGGGCGACGGTGGCCACCGCGGCGCGGAGCGGGTCGACCCCCGGCAGCAGGCGTCCCGCCGCTTCGACGCGCTCGAACGACCCCGTGATGCTCTCGCGCACGTACTTGTAGCGGTTGACGAAGTACGCGTGCGCGGGATGATCGGGCGACGTGGCCTCGGCCGAGAGCGTGCAGTAGAGCTCGACCACACCCGGCGTCGAGGCGTTGCGCTCCGCGAGGAGCACGAGCGCGCGAAGGGACGCCACTCCGTCGGGCAGGTTGAAGTCGACCACGCTGCGGGAGAGTTCGTCGCGGTGGTCGAGCACCGCCTGGAGCAGGGCGCTCTTGCTGCGGAAGTGGTGCAGGAGGCCTGCTTCGCTCATCCCCACCCTGCTGGCCACCTCGCGCAGCGAGCCCGAGCGGTAGCCGGACTCGGCGAAGACCTCGAGCGCGGCATCCAGGATCGCCGTCCTCGTGGCGGCGCTCTTCGCGTACTCGCCGCGGGGGCGCTTCGTACCGGTCTTCGTCGTGTCCGTCATCGCACTCACCGTACCCGCCCCGCACGCGTCCTTCCGCGTTCCGGCAGGCCTTCCGCATCCTTTGTATAACGAATTCCGAGCGAGCGCTAGGTTTTTCCTGTGAAAACCTAGCGCTCATTCGGGTTTGCTGTTAGCTTCTCCCTCCAGAGGCGATCCGCAGGGGTATCGCACAAGAAGGGACCAAGGATGTTCCGTTGGAAGGCCACAGCAGCCGCCCTCGCGGTCACCGTGCTCGCACTCACCGGATGCGCCGCCGGCGGCGGAGACTCGTCGGGCGGGGATGGATCGGGCAACGCCGATCGCCTCACGCTCACCGCGATCGCGGCGCCGACGAGCTACGACATCGGGGCGGGGGCCGAGTACGGCAACCGCAGCCCGTTCTTCCAGGCCGTGTTCGACACGCTGCTCCAGAAGAACTCCGCCGGTGAGATCGAGCCCTGGCTCGCCACCGGGTGGGAGTACAACGAGGACAACACCGTCCTCACCCTCACGCTCCGCGACGACGTGACGTTCACCGACGGCGAGCCGCTCGACGCGGACGCCGTCGTGGCGAGCCTCGAGCGCTTCCGCGACGGCACGTCGCCGCAGGCCGCGACGATGGCCGGCAAGGAGTTCGCCGCCGTCGACGCCACCACCGTGACGATCACGCAGGCCGCACCCGACCCGTCGCTGGTCAACCTGCTCTCCATCGCCCCGGGACTCATCCAGGCGCCGTCGTCCTTCGAGAACCCCGACTCGGCGACCAGTCCGGTCGGCTCCGGCCCGTACGTCCTCGACACCGCGGCCTCCGTCACCGGCACGACCTACGTCTACACGGCCAACCCCGACTACTGGAACCCCGACGCCGTGAAGTACGACAACCTGACGATCAACGTGATCGAAGACCCGACGGCGACGCTCAACGCGATGAAGGCGGGCGAGGCCAACGGCGCCAAGATCGTCAACAACGACACGATCCCCGAGATCGAGGCGTCCGGCTGGACCATCGAGTCGAACGAACTGGACTTCCAGGGCATGCTGCTGTTCGACCGCGCCGGCACGATGGCGCCCGAGCTCGCCGACGTCAAGGTGCGCCAGGCGATCAACATGGCGTTCGACCGCGAAGCGCTCCTCGAGGCCCTGCAGATGGGCTACGGAACGGTGACCGAGCAGGTGTTCCCCGAGACGTCGGTCGGATTCGACGCGGCCCTGGACGACACCTACGCCTACGACCCCGAGGCCGCGAAGGACCTCCTCGCCGAGGCCGGCTACCCCGACGGGTTCACGATCGAGATGATGACCACGCCCGCATTCCAGACCACGTTCGACCTCGTGGCGCAGCAGCTGGCCGACATCGGCATCACGGTCAACTACACCGACCCGGGCACGGGCAACTTCATCACCGACATGCTCGCGCCGAAGTACCCGGCGACGTGGATGGCGCTGGAGCAGAACCCCGACTGGCAGCTGATCAACTTCATGATCGCTCCGGATGCCACGTTCAACCCGTTCCACTCCCAGGACCCGCAGGTCGACGAGTACATCTCGACGATCCAGCTCGGCACCGAGGAGGAGGCGGCGCAGGCCACCAAGGACCTCAACGCCTACCTCGTGGATCAGGCCTGGTTCGCCCCGTTCTTCCGAGTCCAGGGCACCTTCGCGGTCGACGCCAACACGAACCTCGAGTTCTGGCCGACCAACGCCTACCCGTCGATCTTCGACTTCTCGCCGAAGAACTGACCGATTCCGCCCGCCCGCGCAGCCCGCT
>JBEVLS010000274.1:0-6582 GCA_040509015.1 Microbacterium sp. | reverse complement strand
GGCGTCCGCACGGAGACGGGCACCGGCGCGTACCGCGCCGGTCATGAGCTCGGCAACCGGGGATTCAACTGGCTCGTCGGGCGGGTGTTCAAGTCCCCCGTGACCGACATGCTCAGCGGCTACCGCGTGATGTCGCGGCGATTCGTGAAGAGCTTCCCCGCGCTGTCGCGCGAGTTCGAGATCGAGACCGAGCTCACCGTCCACGCCATGAGCCTGCGCGTACCGCAGACCGAGGTGCCGATCGGCTTCAAGGACCGCCCGGAGGGCAGCGAGAGCAAGCTGCGGACGTACCGGGACGGCTTCCGCATCCTGTCGCTCATCGTCGAGCTCGTCAGACACGAGCGACCCCTCATGTTCTACGGGATCATCGGCCTCCTGCTGGCCCTCGTCGGCCTCGCGCTGGGCACGTCGGTGGTGATCGAGTTCGTCGACACCGGATTCGTACCCCGGCTCCCGACCGCCGTGCTCGCGCTGGGCACCGTGATCGTTGCCGTCCTGTCGCTGCTCATCGGCCTCGTCCTCGACGGGGTCCTGAAAGCACGCCGCGAGCTCAGCCGACTGAACTATCTGACCTATCAGGCGCCGCCGATCGGATGACACCGTCGACCTCGGACGCCCGCACGGCGAAGCGCGCGACGAGCACCGCGGACACGATCCAGGATGCGGCGACGGCACCGGCGATGACGACCGCCGGAAGCGCAGGCTGCCATGCGCCGTCGACGACGCCGAACCACGGGCCGCCCGCGCCGGCGATGTAGCGGTGCAGGTTCACGGCGACGGCGGCGGAGTGCGCGATCGCGAGCACCCCGACGGCGGACGTGAGGACGACCGCGCTCGTCCTGATGCGCATGCGACCGGTCCCCGCCAGGAAGCCCGCCAGCAGCGGCGCCTGCAGCACGAGAGGCATCACGTAGCGGCCCTGCCAGACCAGACCCGACTCGCGGAAGCTCAGCAGCTGCACGGCGATGGGCACGACGACGGATGCCGCCAGGAGCAGGGCGAGCACGATGCGTCCGCGCCAGGATGCGAACCGGAACCCGAGAGCGACGACGATCAGCACGACGCCCCCGAGTGCCGCCAGGATCGCGAGAGGGAGTCGCACGTCTCCCCACCCGAACACCCCGATGACCTGCTCGGCGTAGGCCCCCGTATCGAGCAGCATCCGCATGATGACGTCCTGCGCCGTCAGCGCGGGATCGGGGAAGACGATGCCCAGGGCGAGGCTGCCCGACAGCAGGGTGTACGCGACGGCTCCGACCGACACCGCTGCGCAGACGACCAGAGGCGGCCAGACGCGCCGGTCGGAGACGATGTCGCGCAGCGTCTCGAACCGGGGAGCCGCCAGCGCGACCAGCGCGACGATGAGCAGCAGGTAGCCGGGACTCAGCCCGCGGGCGAGAGCGAAGAAGACCGTGCCGGCAGCGACGGCCCATGCGCGGGAGACGAGCACCTCCCGACGTGGATCGAAGACGAGCGCCATGAGTCCCGTGCCGACCAGGAGCGCGCCGAACACCTCGGGACCCTGCGGGCTGATCGACGCTCCGACGAAGAACACCATGGGCGTCAGGGCGGCGAACAGGCCCAGCATCGGCAGCAGGGGTCGGCGCAGTCCTGCGATGATCCGGAAGGTCAGGGCGAGGAGGAGAGCGTTGATCAGAGCCCCGACGAGGCGCATGGCGGTGAAGGTGTGCTCCGACAACGGGAGCAGACTCGGGAGTCCGACGAGCGCGTAGTAGACGGGGTTGTAGCGTGCGACGTGGGATTCCACGGGCACGATCGTCTCGAGGTCGCCGCCGATCTCGGGCGCGCAGCCCCCCGGCACGTCCGGCTCGTAGGCGAAGCAGGGCTGCGCCCACGCCTGCTGGAACAGAGCGGGCACCTCGAACGTGCCCCGGCCCGGGCGGAATCGAGCCTCCTCCGCCGCGAACTGGCCGCGCACGGTCGCCGCCGCCTTCGCCGCGTGCGCCGGCTCGTCCGGCGCCGCCATGTGCGGGCTCGCCACCGCCCAGGCGGCGAGGACGACGAACGCGAGAAGGAGGGCGACCCAGAACGAGCGGTCGGCGAGACGGCGGCGGTCGATCGCAGCCTCCGTCACGGTCGCCGCCGCCATCAGCGTCGACTAGTCCGTCGCGGTGCCCTTGAGCACCATGACGAGGTCGCCGTCGACGGGCTTGCCGTTCTCGGTCGTCTCGAACCGGTCCGCGTCGGGGTTGAGCTGCACGTAGGCCGGCTCTCCTTCGGACTGCGCACCGGTCACGCTGACGGTGTAGGTCTCGCCGGCCTCCAGCGTCAGATCTCCGGTGCGGAAGGACGCCAGGCCGACGCCGACCGCGTTGGCCGCCGTCGAGCCGGCGAAGAGGGACTCGCCGTCCGAGTCGGTGACGTTCACGTTGATGATCGCGGAATTGATCCAGGTGACCGCCGAGGCGTCCAGGCCGATCTGGATCTCGTTGACGCTGAGCGTCTGGTCGAACTCGATCTCCTCTTCCACCACGGCCTCCGGCGACAGGACGTCGACGTCGGTGAGCACCGGCGTCGAGCTCACGGACGAATAGGCCGTGGGCCGGGCGGGGATCAGATACATGCCGAACAGGAGTGCCATGAAACCGACCATCGCGGCCAGGCGCACCCACACGACGCTGCGCTTGATCGTCTGGGTGTTGGGCATCCCCTCGACGAACGACGGGCGCGGGTAGTTGATGATCAGCACGGCCAGCGTGCAGGCGACCATGAATCCCACCAGGAAGATCACGTTGTTGCCCGCGAGTCCGAGCCCGCGCAGGATCTCCCCCGGCGCTTGGAATCGCTGAGGCGATGCCGGCGGGATGAACTGGCCGAACAGCAGGTCCTTGAAGATCCCCGCGTTGTACATCGAGAAGCCGACCAGCATGTAGATCACGAAGAGCGACGTGCTGATGCTCACCTCGAGCAGGGTGTTCAGCGTCAGATGACGGGGGTTCGCGAAGATGATGAGGATCGAGAACGGCGCGACGAGGTTGATCCAGTACGGGTTGAGCGGCACGATCGCGCAGAAGACGAGGAATGCGGCCAGCGAGAGGTAGATCGCGAACGCGTGCAGCTCGCGCGTGGTCGTCGTGCGCTTGGCGTACGCGAAGATCGCGAGGCCGACGATGAACACCACGAACAGCGGCACGTTCATGCTGCCCTGCCAGGCGAAGCCGGACGTGCGCAGGCGGTCCAGCATCAGATCGGTGAAGCCGCCCGTCGACGCCGCGAATGCCAGGTCGCCGCGATACAGCAGTCGGCACAGCAGCAGACCGAGCACGCCGAGGACGATCTGGGCCAGCGCCCGCGGGATCCGCTTCTCGCGCAGCAGGACCAGCGGGATGAAGATGAACAGCGCGAAGAGCTTGAACGTGTTCGCCGCGAGGAACCACAGCAGGAACGCTCTCGTGTTGCCCCTCATATAGGCGAGGAGCCCCGCGAGCATGAACGTGATCGAGATGATGTCGTACTGCACGATGACGAACACCGGCACGAACAGGCTCATCGACGACAGGAAGTAGAAGCCGACCCACTTCGCGCGGGCGGCGCTCACGCCGATCTCGCGCGCGATCTTCATGACGAGCCAGGTCGCCACGAGTGCGAACAGGACCAGCATGAGCTTGAGCCACAGCTGCGCGGGCGTCGACTCGAGGTAGTTGAAGTCGTTGAAGCGGTAGAGCAGATAGGTGGGCAGGTTCCACAGCCCGAAGACCGCGTAGATCGGCACGTCGTAGACGGCCGGGTGGCCGAACGTCGAGTTCTCGATGGCGATCTGGTAGAAGTCCTGCGGCCGACCGGCGAACACCGAATCCAGGAAGTTGAACGAGTGCTCGAACGTCGCCTTGACGTCGCCGTAGAGGAACGTCACCGACGCGAGCAGCAGGATCGCGATGAGGAGCGCCCAATCCGCCCCGTTCGGCTTGTCGACGCCCTTGAACCAGCGACCGGGCGCGCTGCCCGCCGCCGCTTCGCTCACCGTGAGCCATCCGCTCTCGACGCGGGCCCAGCCCTTGTCCATCCAGCGTCCGGCGCGCGTCGGGGCGCCTTCTGTCGCGACAGCCGGGTCGGAGTTCTTGTTCGTCATGACCTGATACCGCCTGTTTCCGGAGATCCGCTCTCATCGTCCGACGCGGACCGGCGCGGCCCGCTCGAGCGCTCGATGAGGAGCTTGCGTGAGATGAAGTTGTAGACCAGCACGACAGCCGTCGCGATGAGCTTGCCGACCAGCGGATCGAACCCGAGGGTGTCCACCGTCAGGAAGAGGATGAGCTGATTCAGACCCAGCGCGATGATGTTGAGCCCGATGTAGATCGCGAATTCCTTCACGACGTTGCGTCCTGGCTTCGCGTCGAAGACGAACTTCAGCGTGAGGATGTAGTTGATCACGAGCGACAGGGAGAAAGATATCGTGCTGGCCACGATGTACTGCACGCCGAAGTAGTTGTACAGGACGAAGAACAGGCCGTAGTCGAAGAGGAACGACACCCCGCCGACCACGAGGAAGCGGGCGAACTGCCACATCAGGCGCCGCCAGCGCCCGTCGCTGGGAAGCGCGCCGCGTGCGCGCAACGTCATTGCCTGTTCTCGTGCGTCTCGTCCTTCGACGCCTCCACGACGACATCCGTCAGCTCGGTCTGCACCGAGCGGTTCGGCTCGCCGAAGTTCACGCGCTCGCCCACGACGACGCGGGGCTTCGTGGTCACCCGGCTGTTGATGCTCAGGATGTACTCGCCGAGCACGCCGATGAAGAACAGCTGAACCGCGCCCAGGAAGAAGATGCCCACGCTGATCGACGCCTCGCCGACGTCGTAGCTGTCCCAGTTGACGAGCTTGTTGATCAGCACGAAGATCGCGAGTCCGAGGCAGATGACGCCGATGACCGCTGCGAGGAAGGTCGCCAGACGCATGAGGAGCTTCGTGGACGACGTGATGCCCTGCATCGCGAAGTCGTAGTTGCGCAGGAAGTTGAAGTTCGACTTGCCGCGCGCGCTCTTGCCCTGGTCGTACTGGATGATCTCGACGTTCAGCCCGTACTCGGCGACGACCGCCTTGAAGAAGGGCTGGATGTCGTCGATGCCCTCGAGCACGCGCACGAACTCGCGGTCGTACAGCCCGTAGCCGGTGAACCGCGGGATCTGGGTCGTGTCGGAGAACCAGCGGATGACCGCGTAGTAGAGGTGACGGAGCCCCGTCATCACGAAGCCCTCGTCGCTGCTGCGACGCTGTCCGATGACGACCTGCTTGCCCGACTCCCATGCGCGGACGAACTCGGGGAGGTTCTCGGGCGGATCCTGCAGGTCGCCGAAGAGCATGAAGGTCGCATCGCCGCTGCCGTAGGTCAGCGCCGAGAAGACGTTGCGGTGGAAGCCGAAGTTGCGCGCGTTGAACACGGCCTTCACCCGGGCATCCTGTGCCGCGATCCGACGGATCTCGGCCCGCGTGCCGTCGGTGGAGAAGTCGTCGACGAAGATGATCTCGTAGTCGTACTGGGGAAGGTCGTTGCGGAAGACCGCCGTGAGGCGGTCCACCATCTCCTGAACGCTGCGCTCTTCGTTGAAGCTGGGGATGACGACGCTGATGGTCCGTCTTGACAAGCGAGTGCTCCTCGTTGGTGCTGGCGGGTTCTGGCGCCCGGAGAAGTCTACCCGACCGCGTCCGAAGCCTCAGTGGCGGCGCTCAGGCGAGGCGGTTGTTCCACATCGAGAGCGCGGAGCCGATGGCCATGTGCATGTCGAGGTACTGATACGTGCCCAGCCGGCCGCCGAAGTGGACGTCCTTCTCGCCCTTGGCGTGCTCGCGGTAGGCGAGCAGACCGGAGCGGTCGGCGGGCGTGTTGACCGGGTAGTACGGCTCATCCTGCCGTGAGGCGAACCTCGAATGCTCGCGGACGATCACGGTGCGGTCGGTCGGATAGCGGTCGGCGCGCTCGGGGTGGAAATGACGGAACTCGAGGATGCGCGTATAGGCGTCGGCGGCATCGGCGTAGTTCATCACCGACGTTCCCTGGAAGTCCCCCACCGGAACGACCTCGCGTTCGAAATCGAGGGTCCGCCAGGACAGCGCGCCTTCGGCGTAGTCGAAGTAGCGGTCCACGGGGCCGGTGTAGACGATCGGCACCTGTCCGACCGTCGCCGCCTTGTTGAGCGGCTGCGACTCGTCGAAGAAGTCGGTGCCGAGCGCGACGTCGATGCGGGGATGGTCCGCCATCCGCTCGAGCCACGCGGTGTACCCGTCGGTCGGCAGGCCCTCCCACGTGTCGTTGAAGTACCGGTTGTCGTACGTGTAGCGCACGGGCAGTCTGCTGATGATCTCGGCCGGAAGCTCGCGCGGGTCGGTCTGCCACTGCTTGGCGGTGTAGTCGCGGATGAACGCCTCGTACAGCGGACGGCCGATGAGGGCGATCGCCTTCTCCTCGAGGTTCGCGGCATCCTGCGACTCGAACTCGCCCGCCTGCTCGTGGATCAGCGCGCGGGCCTGCGACGGCGAGAGGGCCGAGCCGAAGAACTGGTTGATCGTGCCGAGGTTGATCGGCAGCGGATAGACGACTCCGCGATGGGTCGTGTAGACGCGGTGCAC
>JBEVLS010000273.1:0-7321 GCA_040509015.1 Microbacterium sp. | reverse complement strand
CGCCCGGCGAGGCGAGTCGAGGCGACCCACGCGACGCTGCGTGTGCTCGGACGCGACCGGGCGCTGCTCGAGCTCGCCGGCGACGGCGCGGAGTCCGTCACCGAACTGGGCGCGCGGCACGCCGAGATCCTGTTGATGCTCGCCGTGCACCGCCAAGGCCTCTCGGGCGAGCGGCTCGGCGAGCTCGTGTACGGCGACGCGGCATCGGCCGACACCCTGCGACCCGAGCTCGTGCGGCTGCGCAGGGCGCTGGAGCGCACCGCGCCGCAGCTCGTCCCGGCATCCCGCCCCTATCGGCTCACCTCACCCCTCGAGACCGACGCGCACCACGTGCTGTCGCTGCTCGATCGGGGCGCGCATCGCGTCGCGCTCGCCGCGTACCGCGGCGAGGTGCTGCCCGATTCGACGGCGCCCGGGGTCGAGGAGTTCCGCGACACGGTGCGCACCACCCTCCGCGAAGCGCTCGTGGCAGAGGCGTCGGTCGACGTGCTGCTGGCGTACGCCGAGACGGATGCCGCGGCGGACGACGCCGAGGTGCTGCGCCTGTGCCTGTCGATGCTGCCCGCTCGTTCGCCGAAGCGCGCGGGGATCGTCGCGCGCGTCGAGCGCGCGGAACGATCCGCTTGAGGCGTCCAGAGAACCCATGCAACGGGATGCAACGTTGCGGGGCCTACCGTCGACCCACGCGACACGGACGTCGCGCAGCGTCGAAGGAGACAGCATGACCATCGTGGAAGAGGGCGTCTCGAGCGTCTACGCGGCCCCCGGCCAGCGTGGCTCGGTCGCCGAATACCGTTCCCGGTACGGCCACTACATCGGCGGAGAGTTCGTCGAACCCGTCAAGGGCCAGTACTTCGAGAACATCTCGCCCGTCAACGGCAAGCCGTTCACCGAAGTGGGCCGCGGCACCGTCGAAGACATCGACCGCGCCGTCGAGGTGGCGTGGAAGGCGTTCGAGTCGTGGAAGCGCACGACGCCCGCCGAGCGCTCCGTCATCCTCAACAAGATCGCCGACCGCATCGAGGAGAACCTCGAGAAGATCGCCGTCGCCGAGACGTGGGAGAACGGCAAGCCCGTCCGCGAGACGCTCGCCGCCGACATCCCGCTCGCTGTCGACCACTTCCGGTACTTCGCCGGGGTCCTCCGCGCGCAGGAGGGCACGCTCAGCCAGCTCGACGAGAACACCGTCGCGTACCACTTCCACGAGCCGCTGGGTGTGGTGGGTCAGATCATCCCGTGGAACTTCCCGATCCTCATGGCCGTGTGGAAGCTCGCTCCGGCGCTCGCCGCGGGCAACTGCATCGTGCTCAAGCCCGCCGAGCAGACGCCGGCCTCGATCCTGTTCCTCATCGAGATCATCGGCGACCTGCTGCCCGCCGGGGTGCTGAACATCGTCAACGGCTTCGGCATCGAGGCGGGCGCGCCGCTCGCCTCGCACAAGCGCATCCGCAAGATCGCCTTCACGGGCGAGACCACCACCGGTCGCCTCATCATGCAGTACGCCTCGCAGAACCTGATCCCCGTGACGCTGGAACTCGGGGGCAAGAGCCCCAATCTCTTCTTCGAGGATGTCGCGTGGAAGACCGACGACGCTTACTACGACAAGGCGCTCGAGGGCTTCACGCTCTTCGCGTTGAACCAGGGCGAGGTGTGCACGTGCCCGTCGCGCGCGCTCATCCAGCGCTCGATCTACGACTCGTTCCTCGGCGACGGGCTCGACCGCGTGTCGAAGATCGTCCAGGGCAATCCCCTCGACCCCGCGACGATGATCGGCGCGCAGGCCTCGAACGACCAGCTCGAGAAGATCCTGTCGTACATCGACATCGGCAAGCAGGGCGGGGCGAAGCTGCTGACCGGAGGCGAGCGCGTCGACCTCGGCGGAGACCTCAGCGAGGGCTACTACGTCGCACCGACCGTGTTCGAGGGCACGAACGACATGCGCATCTTCCAGGAGGAGATCTTCGGGCCGGTGCTGTCGGTGACGTCGTTCGACAGCTTCGACGACGCGATCTCGATCGCCAACGACTCGCTGTACGGCTTGGGTGCAGGCGTGTGGAGCCGTTCGGGCGACACGGCCTACAAGGCAGGGCGGGCGATCGAGGCCGGTCGGGTCTGGACCAACACCTACCACCAGTACCCCGCGCACGCGGCGTTCGGCGGGTACAAGCAGTCGGGCATCGGTCGCGAGAACCACCTGAAGATGCTCGACCACTACCAGCAGACGAAGAACCTGCTCGTGTCGTACGCCGAAGGCGCGATGGGCTTCTTCTGAGTCACCCGCGTCGAGATCCACCCCCAGGGGTCGGAGCGCGGCACACGGGTCCGGGCGGAGTCCCACCTCCGCCCGGACCACCCACGATGAGGCGGAGACCATGACGACGACGCAGGCGTTCAGCAGAGTCGCGGTGACGGATGCCGCGGCATCCCTTCTGCGAGACCTCACCGCACAGCACGGTCCGCTGATGTTCCATCAGTCCGGCGGATGCTGCGACGGCAGCGCGCCGATGTGCTTCCCGGTCGGGATGTTCATCACGGGGCCGTCGGACGTGCACCTCGGCACACTCGAGGTGGGTCTGGAACAGCCGATCGAGGTGTACATCTCGGACGCGCAGTTCGAATACTGGAAGTACACGCACATCACCATCGACGTCGTGCCGGGTCGCGGTGCGGGCTTCTCGGTCGAATCGCCCACCGGGCAGCGGTTCATCGTCCGGTCGCGGATGCTGGACGACGCCGAACTGGAGTTCTTCGGGTTGCGCTGAGTCAGAGCCGGACTCACCCCGGCCCGGCTCCACTCACCGTCGCGCGCCGGACGCATCACTCCGAGCTCTCCATGCCCTCCGCGCCGATGACGACGCACTGCCGCGCCGACTACGCAACGGGCTTCTCCCGGCACGCAAGAACGGCCCAGCGACTACGGAACGATGCCCGTCTTCCACGGGTCCGGATCCGCTGTCCTCCTCGACGACGACCGTCGCGCATACCGTCGAAGACGTTCCTCTCCGGCGCTGCAATGGGGTGTCACCCGAGCTGCCGCTCCGAGGTCGAGGGACCCTCAGACGAACCCGCTCGGGCATCCTTCCGCAGCGGGTACAGGCCTCACGAAGGAATCACACTCATGCGCGTCACCACACTCGGGGCAGCACTCAGCCTCACCGCACTGCTCGCGACGGGCACGCTCGGCTTCGCCACGTCCGCCTCCGCAGACGAGCTGCCGCCGGAAGACGTCGCGGCCGTCGCAGCCATCGAGCACATCGCACCCGACGTCACGCCGCTCGCTGTCACGGACGGCACCTTCACCGTCTACGGCAGTGAGTGGATGCAGATCTTCGATGAGGGCCTCGTTCTGCTCGTGGGCACCGGGCAAGTGACCGGCGACGAGATCGACATCACGGAAGCATGGTCCGGCTGGAGTCTGGGCAAGGCAGTGGTGGACCAGAACGGCCGGTGGATCCTCGAGGCCTCGTGGCTCTCGCCGGGCATGCACCGCCTCATCGCCATGGACCCCACCGGCACCAAGATCGAGTTCGACATCCTCATCAAGGCCAGCGTGAAACTCGAGATCACCTCGCCCACGGGTGGCGACACCTTCGAGACCAGCTCACCGATTGTCGTCACCGGCCGCGCCACCCCTGGAGCTTGGGTGAACCTGACGGACCGCTACGGCACCGTCATCGGCCAGACGCTCGCTGACGCCGAAGGCAACTGGGAGATTCACCTCGTCACGCCGAGTGAGGGCGGGATCTTCGAGATGTACGCCGAGTCTGACCGCCAGGTCTTCGGCGTCAGCGTCCTCGTCGTCGCAAGCGAGGCCGGACTCATCGAGGTCACGCCCATCGCTCCGACGCTTGGCAAGAATGGACCCGAGCTGGAAGAGGTGGAAGGTCTCCAGTACACCGTCACGCAGGTTTCCGACACGTCCTGGTACGTCACCGCCTACCCGCTCGATGGGTACGTCCTCGCGCCGGGGGCCGAGTACGAATGGTTGCTCGAGGCCTCCACCACCGAACCCGAGACGGTCGAGCCGGAGGGCGTTCTGCCTGAGGTCGTGGACCCGGACATCACCGAGCCCGAGGCCATCGTCCCGGAAGAGGCGCCCCTCACGGAGAGCGGTGAGGTGCGCTTTGCGAGCGAGTTGGCGACCACCGGCGGCGCGCCGGCGACATGGCCCCTGGGGCTCGGCGCCATTGCGCTGGGTCTCGGCGGAGTCGCGCTGACGCGGCGTCGCCCGAAGACCGTCCTTCGATGACCAGCGGGTCTTCGTCCTTCTGACCCGCGTCAGCGCCCGAAGAGGCCGCCGAAGAGCGAGGCGATCAGACCGAGGAAGTTCGGGGCGATCCACATCAGCAGCACGATCCCGCCGACGATGATCGCCACCCACGGGATGCCGCGCCGCAGTCGCCTGCCGGGTACCGCGACGCCGGGCGGCGGCCGGAGCAGTCCCGCGGGGGCGGCGAAGGGGACCGCCCCGCCCACTGCGGGATACGCCGTCGGCTCGAGGCGCTCGTCGCGCCAGCGCTCCCACTGCGCCAGCTTCTCCAGCAGTGCGGCGACGACGGAGAACAGCCAGCCCCACGTCGCCGGGTCGAGCGTGGAGAAATCCCGCTTGGCGTAGAGGAACATCCAGTCGTCGACGATCTCGACGTCCAACGCGGCCGCGTTGTCCATGAACCGCACCATGATGTCGGGTGTGAACAGATAGAGCGCGTCGCGCTCGTAGTCGGCCGGGCAGTACAGCGAGAAGTACCGGTCGAAGTCGCCCTCGAGGCTCAGTCGCTGGTCCTTGTGGAACCTGGTGGGCAGATTCGAGCCGAACAGCCCGTCGTTGCCGAGCGCGTCGAGCACGATGTGCGGAAGAGGGACGTCGAGTTTGACGGCGACGTAGCCCCAGCTGTGCGTCGAGCGGTTCTTGCCGGAGCCCGTCGTGTAGCGGTAGTTGGCGAACTCGACGAAGCGGGGCTGCTCGCCTCGCACGAGGTCCCGCGCGTGACGGTCGCTGCCGTTCCCGAAGATCATGCCCGGCAGCTGCGGATCGTTCAGTCGCGGGATGTACGTCATCCCGTTGGCACGAGCGAATCCGTCGAGCCGATAGGCGCGGTCGTTCGAGCCCCCGCGCACGGCACGGACGATGGCGAACACGATGACGCCGATGATCAGGACGAAGACCACCACGATGACGACGGAGATGATGCCGCTCATCCACCCCGGAGTGCCGGCCGAGACCGCGATCGACAGGAAGACCGACGCCATCCCGCCGAACACGGTGAGGATGAAGACCACCACGACGAGCGTGATGACGACGGCGATGATGGTGCTCGCCGACGAGCCGATCTGGGCGCCCGAGGCGCGCATCCGCTCGGCGAACGCCCGGACGGCATTGCGATCCACCGGCTCGACGAGGGGCCTCGGATCGAACGCGACCGGCTGAGGGCCGCGCGGGCTCGTCGGTGACACTCCGCTCATCCGTCCTCCCCACGGTCGTGCACGGCCCACGCTACCGGCAGGCGCCTTCGGCGCAACTCCGCAGAATCCGCCCGACCGAGCCCCTCCGGGGTGCCGGCGCCGTGTGAAACGCCCGGTTCTGTGGAGTTGTGCGAACACTCACCGGCATGATCGACGCAGGACGCTCGACGAGGAGGACGACGATGGCCCACGACCCGGATGATCTCGCTGCGCTGCGCGCGGCTTCCGATGTGCTCGGCATCGACGCGCTGCTCACCGACCAGGAGCGCGCTGTGCGCGACCGCGTGCGCGCATTCGTCGACGAGGAGATCCGCCCGCACATCGGGGACTGGTTCGACCGCGGGTACTTCCCGGTCGAGCTCGCCTCGGGTCTCGGTGGGCTGGGCGTGCTCGGCATGACCCTCGACGGCTACGGCTGCGCCGGGCGGAGTGCGGTCGAGTACGGGCTCGCGGCGCTCGAACTCGAGGCGGGGGACTCCGGCATCCGCACCTTCGTCTCGGTGCAGGGCTCGCTTGCGATGGGTTCGATCCACCGGTGGGGGAGCGAAGAGCAGAAGCAGGAGTGGCTGCCGCCGATGGCACGCGGCGACGTCATCGGCAGCTTCGGTCTCACCGAGCCGTCGGCGGGATCGGATCCGTCGAGCATGAGGACCTATGCCGAACGCGACGGCGACGATTGGGTGCTGACCGGCGAGAAGCGGTGGATCGGGCTCGCGTCGATCGCGCAGCTGACGATCGTGTGGGCGCAGACGGAGGACGGTGTGCGCGGGTTCGTCGTGCCGACGGACGCGAGAGGATACGAGGCCGTCGTGCTCGGGCCGAAGGGCTCGATGCGTGCCTCCGTGCAGTGCGAGCTGCGCCTCGATGGAGTGCGGCTTCCGTCGTCCGCGATGCTTCCCGGCGCGCGCGGGCTGCGAGGACCGTTCGCCGCGCTCAACGAGGCACGCTACGGCATCGTGTGGGGTGCGCTGGGCGCGGGTCGCGACAGCTTCGAAGCGGCGCTTCGCCACGCGCTCGCGCGGGAGCAGTTCGGCCGGCCGATCGCCGGATTCCAGCTCACCCAGAAGAAGCTCGTCGACATGGCGATGGAGCTGCAGAAGGGCGGCCTGCTCGCACTGCACCTCGGTCGGGCGAAGGACGCCGGCACGCTCACCCCCGAGCAGATCTCGCTCGGAAAGCTCAACAACGTGCGCGAGGCGATCGCGATCGCCCGCGAGGCCCGGACGATCCTCGGCGGCGACGGGGTGCTGCTCGAGCACTCGCCGATCCGACATGCCGCCAACCTCGAGTCGGTGCGCACGTACGAAGGCACCGACGAGGTGCACACCCTGATCCTCGGTCAGCATCTCACCGGCATCGGGGCGTTCCGCTGACGATTGGGCGGGCCAGGCGGCATCCGGTACCATAGGAGGGTTGTCCACACCCGCGCCCCTGTGCGCGAACGCGGATGACGTGCACCACACCCTCCTGCTGTCGGGAAATGCCCGGCAGCCGTTCTAGTCCGAAGGAGGTGGGTTAGTGACGCACCAGTACGAACTCATGGTCATCCTGAGCCCCGAGATCGACGAGCGCCAGGTCGCTCCGAACCTCGACAAGTTCCTCAAGGTCATCACCGGTGACGGTGGAACCATCGAGAACATCGACATCTGGGGTCGCCGCCGTCTCGCTTACGAGATCCAGAAGAAGACCGAAGGCATCTACGCCGTCGTCAACTTCACCGCGACGAGCGCGACCACTCAGGAGCTCGACCGCCAGCTGAACCTCAGTGAGCAGATCATGCGCACCAAGGTCCTGCGTGCCGAGGAAGCGATCGCGATGATCGAGTCCGAGAAGCAGCGTGCCGACGAGAAGGCGGCCC
>JBEVLS010000272.1:0-5359 GCA_040509015.1 Microbacterium sp. | reverse complement strand
CGGGCTTCATGAGGAGCACGTGCTGACCGGACTCGTCGAGGGCGACGCCGGCGACGCGGACGAGTGCCATGGCCGCTCCTTCCGATCGGGGTCTTCCATCGTAGGCACGTCCGCCCGGCGGATGGCGGTCGGTCAGTTCCCGGCCAGCGCGGCGAGGGCCTCGCCGGTGAGGCGCTGCGTGGTCCACTCGTCCATCGGCAGGGCGTCCAAGGACCGGTAGAACGCGACGGCGGGTTCGTTCCAGTCGAGAACGGTCCATTCCAGGCGCGTGTAGCCGCGCTCGACGCAGACGGCGGCGAGCGAGGCGATGAGCGCCTTCCCATACCCGCGGCCGCGCTCGGCGTCGTCGACGAAGAGGTCCTCGAGCCAGATCCCGTGGCGGCCGGTCCACGTCGAGTACGTGAGGAACCAGACCGCGATGCCCACGATCGCCCCGTCGCGCTCGACGACGTGCGCGAACGCCTTCGGTTCGTCGCCGAACAGCGTCGCCGTGAGCATCTCGACGGTGTTGTCGACGGCGTCGGGCTCACGTTCGTAGACGGCGAGCGCTTCGATGCACGACAGGATGCCGCGCTCGTCGCCCGGTCGGGCAGCCCGCAGGACCGCACCGCCGGCGAGGGATCTGGACATCACGTGTTCGAGCGTAGTCAGGGAAGGCCGGTCACCGGCATCCCGAGCCATTCCCCGAGTTCGAGGATCTCCGCCCTCACGATGTCGGTCTCCTCCGGCTCGAACGGGAGGAACTCGTGCACCGCGTTCACACGCAGCACCTCGGCCTTGCGGTCGGCCTCCGCGTCCAGCATCCCGATGAAGCGGTCGCCCATGAGGATGGGATGCGCGAAGAATCCGTACCGCCTCTGCGGCTTGGGCTTGAACTGCTCGAGCACGTAGTCGAACCCGAACACCTCGCTGAGCCGGGGCCGATCGAACAGCAGCCCGTCGTACGGATTGAGGAAGGCGACGCGGCCGTCGACGTCGTCGTCGAGCGCAGCAAGGGCCGCGGGGTCGACGCGATACTTCCTCGCACTGCCTTCGACCGCAGCCGGCACACCCGCCGTTCCGACAGGAGTCCAGGGAGATCGCTGCTTCGCGAGTCCTGCGGCCTGCAGACGCCGCTCGTCCAGGAGCGCGGCGGCCGTCGCGTCGTCGTACTCGGGCATGTCGGGGGGATAGACGCGCTCTGCGAGGTCCCACCGCCGTGTGCGCCCTTCGCGGCCGACCACGGCGACCTCGCCCTGCCGAGCGAGGAAGTCGAGCATGGTCGGAACCTGGTTGGATCCCGACCAGCCGTCGGGTGCCCGCTGCACCTGCGACGTGTCGGGGATCTCGCTCGACAGGAGCGGCCCCTCTGCGCGCAGGCGCGCCAGGACGTCGGTACGGAAGGGTGCATTGGCCTCGAGCCACTGCCTGCTGCTCTCGCGCCGGGGCCAGCGACGCATCGCGGGGAGCATGAGCGGCAGAAGGCTCATCGGCCGGAAGGCGCCGTCGAACTCGAAGAGCAGACGGTCCAGCTCGACCGCCCTCTGAAGCTGCCCTGGCTCGTACGACCAGCCGATCCGCGACCACAGCACGGTGTGCTCGCACGGCGCGATCGTCGCGGTCGGATCGATCTTGATGTACCCGAGCTGCTCGGCCACCTCGACGACGTCGCCCGGACGATCCGCGTCGAGCAGCTGCGCGCGCACGATGATGCGGCGCGCCTCATCGGGCGTGAGCCGGACGGTTTCGCTCGTCACGGCACCGAGCGTAGCCCGGGGCGCCTGGCGGCGTTCGTCAGACCAGCGCGTCGCCGAGCACCCGTGCCACTTCGGCGTGGAACGCGAGCGTCACGGGCGCCTTCCGGTAGATCGCGTTGAATCCGTGGAAGGCGCCCGGCACGATCGTGAGATCGCAGGGCACCCCGGCTTCTTCGAGTCGCTCGGCGTACGCGACGTCCTCGTCGTGGAAGAGATCGAGGGTGCCGACGCCGATCCATGCGGGCGGAAGGCCGGAGAGGTCGTCACGCCGGGCGGGGACGTAGTCCGACGGGATGCCGGGGCCACCGGCATCCGGGCCCAGATACGACGTCCACGCGAAGCGGTTGCTCGACGGTGTCCACACGCGCACGTAGCGGGGATCGATGTCGTCGCGCAGAATCGTGCGGTCGTCGAGCATCGGGAACATGAGCAGCTGGAAGACGGGCTGCTGACCGCCTTCGTCGTGGAGTCGCTGCGCGAGGGATGCGGCGAGTCCGCCGCCGGCGCTCGCCCCGCCGATCGCGATGCGGGTCGGATCGATGCCGAACTCGTCGGCCCGCTCGACGATCGCCCGGTAGCCCGCCACGAGGTCGTCGAGCGCCGCGGGGGCCGGATGCTCGGGTGCCAGGCGATACGACGCGGCGAAGACCGTGATGCCGAGGGTGCGGACGAACTCGAGGTTCGTCCCGTCGTCCTGCTGCGGTGCGCCGATGATGAGCCCGCCGCCGTGGATCCACAGCAGTGCGGCGGTGCGCTCGGGCGCGTCGACCGGTCGAAGGACCCGGTACGGCCGGTCGCCCTCTGCGCCGGCGACGGGAACCGTCTCGACGCGCACGTCGGCGGTCGACTCGATGCCGCGCGGATTGCCGCGGAAGAAACGCAGTGTGCGGGGACCGGCGCTGATGCGCGGCAGCCACCGCGCAGTCGCGAGGTCGGGGTGGAAGGCGTCGGGCCGAGGCACGGGCTCGCCCTACTGCTTCGTCGAGCGTTCGATCGACATCACGAGGATCACGCGGTCGGCCTTGTCGGGCGGAGGCGTCTCGCTCGGGTTGCCGTAGCGGTTCTGCAGCTGCACGTAGAACGCGCCCTCGGGGTCGGGAACGATGTCGACGAGCTTGCCCGCGACCTCGAGGTAGCGGAACGGGTCGTCGGGATCGATGATCGACAGCGCCATGGCCGGGTTGTGCTGGAGGTTGCGGTACTTCTGGCGGTAGTTCGTGTGGGTGAACCGGACGTTCTCGCCGTCGAACTCGAACCACATCGGCGTGACCTGGACGGTGTCGTCGGGGCGGATCGTGCCGAGGTGCCCGTACAGCGGCAGGTCGAGCAGGTGGCGGTAGGCGGCGGGGACGATCTCGTCGACGGATGTCATGGGGATCAGTCTGCCGTGCGGTGACGACCGGGCGGCGATTGCGCGATGGAATCGCCGCCCGGTCGTTCACGGCTGGTGCGCGGCCACGAACACCCCCGCCGGATCGAACCTGCGGCGCAGGTCGCGAAGGCGCTCGAGCGATCCGCCGAACCCGGACGTGCGGTCGACTCCGCCGCCGTCGACGAAGGTGAGCGCCAGGGCGTCCGCACGCCACTGCTCGAGCGCGGCGACGCCGGCCCAGACAGCACCGTGCGCCGCGGCGGCGGCCTCAGGAGCGGGCACGACGGCGATCGCGTGGAAGAGGTACGCGCCCTCGATCGTCGCCACGGCCCCTGCCCCCTCGGGGCGGCGACCGATCGCGCCGCCGAGGTGGCGGAGCTCGGCGATGAACATGCCCGGACGCGACCCGACCTCGACGAAGCGGTCCACGGCATCGGGCGGGAGCGAGCCGAGCACCGAGTGCGCCGTCGCCGCCGGAGTCGGCCCGGGCGGGTCCATGTGGACCGCGACGAGGCCCGCCGCGGGGATGCGTGCGAACGTGTCGATCTCGGGCTGCAGGTCCCGAAGCGGTGCGAGGAGAGCGGATGCCGCGGCATCCGTCTCGAGGATCGCGCCGTCGATCACCACGACCGAGCGACCGGACAGGAACGGCGGCAGGTCGGGGATCGGGGGGAAGTTCATGATGCGCAGGGTGGTGGTGGCCGTCTCGGGTGCCGACCCGGTCCAGCGGGCCCACGCGCGCGAGACGTCGGCCGCTCGGGACGCGTCCCACAGGAGCATCCCGGCGACGACATCGGCGATCGGTCGGAGGGCGATCTCGATCGAGACGACGACGCCGAACGCGCCGGATCCGCCGCGCAGCGCCCAGAAGAGGTCGGCGTTCTCGTCCGCGCTCGCCCGCACGAGGCGGCCGTCGGCGCCGACGACGTGCACGGCGCGCACGTCGTTCACCGCGAGGCCGTGTGCGCGGGCGTAGAACGAGAGTCCTCCGCTCAACGAGTAGCCGACGACGCCGACGTCGCCCGCGCTGCCGTGCAGGGCGGTGAGACCGTGCGCGGCGGCTTCGACGACCACGTCGTTCCAGACGGATCCGCCCATCACGATCGCGGTCTGCGCCGCGGCGTCGACGGTCACACCGCGCAGGGCCGCCAGGCTGACGACGACCGTGTCGGACAGGTCGGAATCGGCCAGGGCGCCCGCGGCGTGGCCGGTCGCCTGGGGCGCGATGCGCAGGTCGGCCGCGACCGCCGCACGCACGACGTCGATGGCGTCTTCGACCGTGACCGGTCGCGCGACGGCGAACGGCCGCTGGTCGACGGCGACGTTCCACGGCATCCGCACGACGTCGTACTCCGGGTCGCCGGGGAGGATGACGCGATCGCCGAGGGTGTCGCGAAGGTGCTGCGCGCGTGTGTCGAGCGTGAGATCGGAAAGGGCCATCGGAGGTACTCCATCTGTCGTCGTGCGGTGTCGGGGCGGTGCGGCGGGGGCCGCGGACCACCTCACTGCAGAGGACGCTCCGCGCGCTCAGATACGTGCGGGAGTGAAAATCTGCTCGTAGTCGGCGATGGGCACGACACCGTCAGCGGCGTCGACGAGCGTCGGATCATCGGTGACGAGCGCATCGGCCTGCAGCGATGCGACGGCGAGGTACTCCGCCCGTGCCGTGTCGTCCCAGTCGAGCCCAGCGGCGAGGCGCCACGCGGTCGCGCGGGAGACCCGGTCGGCCAGAAGCCTGATCTTCAGCTCGGCGATCCGCTCGAGGCGCGCTCGGCCGTCGCGCTCATCCATGGCACCCTCGCGCACTCGCCGGTAGAGCGTCGAGAGGGCTTCGGAACGCAGACGTGCGGGGGCGACGAGGGTGTGAGCGGGCTCGATCCTGCGATCGTCGTCGATGAGCCTGAGCGCCGTGACGGCGTCGATCGCGAATCGCGTCATGGGCCGATCCTGGCATCCGGAGCAGACATCGGACAGGGCCTCATACGTTGCGGAGGACGTCGAGGTGCGCGAGTCGCTCGGGGTCGGCGAGCACGTGCAGCGCGACGATGCGGTCGTCGCGGATCTCGAACGCCATGATCGACACGACCCGGCCGTCGAGCACGGCGACGACGCCCGGCATCCTGTCGATGAGGATCGGGGTGGAATGCGACGCGAGGCGCGCCGACAGCGTTGCCTGGGCGGCGATGTCGGACGCCCCCTCGATCGTCTGCGACGCGCGGCCGAAGTCGGCGTGCAAGACCGCACCCTCGTC
>JBEVLS010000271.1:0-10076 GCA_040509015.1 Microbacterium sp. | reverse complement strand
TGAGATCATGATCATGGTCAAGCAGACCGGATTCCCCACGAACGAGCTCATGGCCGCGACGATCGCGAAGATCTGGCCCTAGCCGAACCAGAGGGCGAGCTCGCGCGCGGCCGACTCGGGGCTGTCGGAGCCGTGCACGAGGTTCTGCTGGACCTTGAGACCCCAGTCGCGGCCGAAGTCGCCGCGGATCGTGCCGGGGGCCGCCGTGGTCGGGTCGGTCGTTCCGGCCAGCGAACGGAAGCCCTCGATGACGCGGTTGCCGGCGAGGCGGATGGCCACCGACGGGCCGGACATCATGAACTCGAGGAGCGGCTCGTAGAAGGGCTTGCCCTCGTGCTCGGCGTAGTGGCGCTCGAGGGTCGAGCGGTCGGGCTCGACGAGGCGGATGTCGACGAGGGCGTACCCCTTCGCCTCGATGCGGGCGAGGATCGCGCCGGTCAGGCCGCGTGCGACGCCGTCGGGCTTGACGAGGACGAGGGTCTCTTCGGTGGCCATGCGGGGTTTCCGTTCCGTGTCAGTTCTCTTCGGGTGCGGCGGCGGCGAGCTGGGCGTTGCGCCGGTCGAGAGCCGCTCCCTTGATGGTGGCATACCCGTACATCAGCCCGAAAATGAGCGCGACGAGCGCCAGCGCCGGCACGAGGATCGCGCCCAGCGCCACGATCACCTGCAGGAACCACCCGAACGCGATCCCCCAGGGATAGCGCACGAACCTTCCGGCGAGCACCATGAGGACGGCGACGACCGATCCGGCGACGATGCCCCACCACGGGGCGATGCCGTCGGGGAGCGCCTTGAGTCCGAAGATCACGAGTCCGCCGAGGAACGCGATGACCGACTCGAAGGCGAGGACGATCGAGGCGAGCGATTCGGCGGCGCCGCGTCGCCGACGGGCGGGGGCGGGCGCGGCGCTCACGAGCGCCACCCCGCTTTCCAGTCCTCGACCTCGGCGAGGGCCAGCGCCTCGCCGGCGAGCACGACCGAGCCCGCCACGACGACGGCGCGTCGATCGGATGCCGCGGCCCACTCGCGTGCGGCCTCGGCGGCCGATCCCGCGTCCGGGTGGACGGTCGTCGACAGTCCGGCCGCCTCGGCCAGGTCGGCGAGGGATTCGGGGTCGGCCGCGCGCTCCGAGTCGGGCGCGGTCGCGAACACGTGGGCGACGACGGGCGCGAGCTCGGCGACGATGCCCGCGGCGTCCTTGTCGTCCAGCGCTCCGAGCACCACGCCCCACTCGTCGAAGTCGAAGGCCTCGCGCAGCGCCGCGGCGAGGGCGTGCGCCCCGTGCGGGTTGTGCGCGGCGTCCACGACCACCGTCGGGGCCACCCCGACCAGCTGGAGGCGCCCCGGGGAGAGCACCTGGCTCAGTCCCTCGGAGATCACATCCTGAGCGATCGGCTGCGTGGCACCGCCCACGAGCGATTCCACCGCGGCGATCGCGAGGGCCGCGTTGAAGCCCTGGTGCGCGCCGTACAGCGGCAGATACTCGTCCTCGTAGACGCCCGCGAGACCGCGCACCGAGATCAGCTGGCCGCCGACCGCGAGCCGCTGGGCCGCGAGGGCGAACCCGTCGCCCTCGAACGCGATCGTCGCGCCCTTGGCGGCGGCCGCGGCGCGGAGCACCGCCTCGGCGGCGGGCTGCTGGCGCGCGGAGACCACGGCGGCGCCGTCCTTGATGATCCCGGCCTTCACGGCGGCGATGTCCGCGACGGTCTGGCCGAGCCGATCGACGTGGTCGATGTCGATCGGCGTGAACACCGCGACGTCGCCGTCGGCGGTGTTCGTGGAGTCCCACGAGCCGCCCATCCCGACCTCGAGCACCAGCACGTCGATCGGCGCATCCGCGAACGCGACGAACGCGAGCACGGTCAGCAGCTCGAAGAACGTCAGCGGGGCGTCGCCCTTGGACTCGAGCTCGGCATCGACGATGTCGACGAACGGCGTGATCTCATCCCACGCGTCCGCGATCGCGGCGTCCGAGACGGGCTCGCCGTCGACCATGATCCGTTCGGTGAACCGCTCGAGGTGAGGGCTCGTGAACAGCCCGGTCCGCAGGCCGTGCGCGCGCACGAGGCTCTCGATGATCCGCGCCGTGGACGTCTTGCCGTTCGTCCCGGTGATGTGGACGACGCGGTACGTCTTCTGCGGGTCGTCGAGCAGCTCGAGCACCCGCGCGGTGCGCTCGACCCTCGGCTGCACCCAGCGTTCGCCCTGACGCTGCAGGAGCGCCGTGTAGACCGCGTCGGCGCGACGGCGATCGCTCATGCCGGGACCTCCGTCCGTGCCACGGAGACGGTGATGTCCCCCTTGTTCGCATACGTCCCCGCGCTCACGACCGACTCGTGCTCGGCCGCCGCGGACTCATCGCCCGCTGACAGGAGCGTCTCGTCCGCCGAGCTCACGGAGTACGCGAGGGCGAGGGTCTCGCCGGCGATGTCGGCGACGTCGAAAGCGGATGCCACGGCCCGGGCGTCGGCAGGGTCGGCGAACACCAGCCGGAGCCGGATGCGGTCGCTCACGTCGAAGCCGGCGCCCTTGCGGGTGTCCTGCACGGCGCGGACGACGTCACGGGCGAGCCCCTCCGCCTCGAGCTCGGGCGTCGTCGTGGTGTCCAGCAGCACGAAGCCTCCGCCGGCGAGAAGCGCGAGCGCCTCGCCCTCGGGGCGCCCGGACGTCTCGAGGACGAGCTCGTACTCCCCCGCCTCGAGCGGCAGTCCGCCGGCGGTGACGACACCGCCGGACTCCGACCAGTCGCCGGACTTCGCCGCCTGGATCGCCTGCTGCACCTGCTTGCCGAGTCGCGGACCGGCGGCGCGGGCGTTCACCGACAGGCGGTGCGTGATGCCGTAGGACGCCGCGGTGCGGTCTTGCGCTTCGACGAGCTCGACCGCCTTGACGTTGAGCTCGTCGCGCAGGATGTCGTCGAACTGACCGAGCGACGCGGCATCCGCGACCACGACCGTGAGGAGCGGAAGCGGCAGGCGCACGCGCTTGCCCTCCTTCTTGCGCAGGGCGTTGGCGACGCTGGACACCTCGCGGACGGCGTCCATCGCGGAGCGGATGTCGTGCGCATCGGGGAAGGACGCGGCATCCGGCCAGTCCTGGAGGTGGACGCTGCGACCTCCGGTGAGTCCCTGCCAGACGCGCTCGGACACGAGCGGGATCAGGGGCGCGGCGACGCGGGTGAGGGTCTCGAGCACGGTGTAGAGCGTGTCGAACGCCTCACGGCTGGCGGGGTCGTCGTTCACGCCGACCCAGAAGCGATCGCGCGAACGGCGGATGTACCAGTTGGTCAGCGCCTCCGCGAAGTCGCGGAGCTTGGCGGCCGCGCTCGTCGAATCGAGACCCTCGAGGTCGGCGGCGACGCCCCGCACGAGATCGCCCGTGAGCGCCAGGATGTAGCGGTCCAGGACGTTGGTCGAGTCCGTCCGCCATGTCGCCTCGTAGCCGTCCGGGCCCGAGGCGTTGGCGTACGTCGAGAAGAAGTACCACGCGTTCCACACCGGCAGCAGGAACTCCCGCACACCGGCGCGGATGCCCTCCTCGGTGACCACGAGGTTGCCGCCGCGCAGCACCGACGACGACATCAGGAACCAGCGCATCGCGTCGGAGCCGTCGCGGTCGAAGACCTCGGACACGTCGGGGTAGTTGCGCAGCGACTTCGACATCTTGTAGCCGTCGTTGCCCAGCACGATGCCGTGGCACGACACGCCCGTGAACGCCGGACGGTCGAACAGCGCGGTGGACAGGACGTGCATGACGTAGAACCAGCCGCGCGTCTGCCCGATGTACTCCACGATGAAGTCGGCGGGTGCGTGCTCGTCGAACCAGTCGTGGTTCTCGAACGGGTAATGCACCTGGGCGTAGGGCATCGAGCCGGAGTCGAACCACACGTCGAAGACGTCCTCGATGCGGCGCATCGTGGACCGCCCGGTGGGGTCGTCGGGATTCGGGCGGGTGAGGTCGTCGATGTAGGGCCGGTGCAGGTCGACGTTGCCGTCGGGGTCGAGCGGCAGCCGGCCGAAGTCGCGCCGGATCTCCTCGAGAGAGCCGTACACGTCGACGCGCGGGTACTCGGGGTCGTCGCTCTTCCACACCGGGATCGGCGAGCCCCAGTAGCGGTTGCGGCTCACCGACCAGTCGCGCGCACCCTCGAGCCACTTGCCGAACTGCCCGTGCTTGACGTTCTCGGGGACCCACGTGATCTGCTCGTTGTTCGCGAGCATCCGGTCCTTGATCTCGGTCACGCGCACGAACCAGCTCGAGACAGCGCGGTAGATCAGCGGGTTCCGGCAGCGCCAGCAGTGGGGATAGGAGTGCTCGTACGACGCGAGTCGCACGAGGCGACCGTTCTGGCGCAGCAGGCGCACGAGGGGCGTGTTCGCGTCCATCCACAGCTCCCCCGCGACATCCGTCACCTGGGGCAGGAAGCGCCCGCCGTCGTCGAGAGACATGATGAGCGGGATGCCGGCGGCCTCGGTCACGCGCTGGTCGTCCTCACCGTAGGCCGGAGCCTGGTGCACGATGCCCGTTCCGTCCGTGGTCGTGACGTAGTCGTCGACGAGGATCCGCCACGCGTTCCGGGTGCCCCACGTCTCGACGTCGGCGTAGTAGTCGAACAGGCGGTCGTACGCGACGTCGGCGAGCTCGGCGCCCAGGATCGTCCGCTCGACGGCGGCCTTGGCGGCATCCGCGGACTCGTAGCCGAGATCCTTCGCGTACCCGCCGAGCAGATCCTCGGCGAGGAGGTAGCGGTGCGCCGTGGCGCCCTCGGGGTCGTCGCCCACAGGCACGTCGGCGGCTCCGGCGGGGCCGCCCGGGACGACGGCGTAGCGGATGCCCGGCCCCACGGCGAGCGCGAGGTTGGTCGGCAGGGTCCAGGGGGTCGTCGTCCAGGCGAGCGCGCGCACGCCCGTGAGCCCGAGCGCTTCGGCCTTGACGCCCACCAGCGGGAAGGTCACCGTGACCGACGGGTCCTGGCGCATCTTGTAGACGTCGTCGTCCATGCGCAGCTCATGGGTCGACAGCGGGGTCTCGTCACGCCAGCAGTACGGCAGGACGCGATGCCCCTCGTAGGCGAGTCCCTTGTCGTGGAGCGTCTTGAACGCCCAGAGCACGGATTCCATGAACTTCGGGTCGAGCGTCTGGTACCCCCGCTCGAAATCGACCCAGCGGGCCTGACGCGTGACGTAGTCCTGCCACTCGCGGGTGTAGGCGAGCACCGAGGAGCGCGCCTTCGCGTTGAAGACGTCGATGCCCATGGCCTCGATCTCGGTCTTCTCGGTGATGCCGAGCTGTTTCATGGCCTCGAGCTCGGCGGGGAGACCGTGGGTGTCCCATCCGAACACGCGGTCGACCTTCTTGCCGCGCATGGTCTGGAAGCGCGGGAAGAGGTCCTTGGCGTAGCCGGTGAGCAGGTGCCCGTAGTGCGGGAGCCCGTTCGCGAACGGCGGGCCGTCGTAGAAGACCCACTCCTGCGCGCCCTCGCGATTCGCGATCGACGCGCGGAACGTGTCGTCGCTCTCCCAGAACGCGAGCGTCTCGCGTTCGATCTCGGGGAAGCGCGGGCTCGGGACGACGGGGCCGGATGCGGCGCCGTTCTCCGGGTTCGACGAGGGCCGAGGGTAGGTCATGTCTCTCCAGCAGGTTGCGATGCTTCCTGCGAGGACGACCTCCTGGACGGGAGACCGCGGTACCACCCCGCGTGCCCTTGCGGGCCACTCTCACTGCGGCTGTGACGGGCCTGCCCCGTTCGGTTCTAGTGAGGACCGGAGTCCCGTTCTTCCGAAAGCTCCTCGGTGATGGCCGGATCAGCGCTTCTGCGCTCAATCATACGTCCACGACCGTGTCGCGGCACCCGTTCACGCCGCGTAGGCCGTGCCCGCCACCGACACGGTCGACGCCGCCTGCAGCAGACGCGACACCGGGCAGCGCGCGTGGGCCGCCTCGGCGAGCGCGTCGGAAGCAGCGCTGTCGAGCCCTTCGGCCGAGACGAGAGCTCTCGCGTGGAACTCGTAGCCGACGCGGCCGACCGCGTCGTGCAGCTCGACCTCGACGCTGACCGAGGTCGCCCGCTCGCCGCGGACGATCGCCTGCGCCGTGGCGTTGAGACACGTCGACCACGCCAGGGCGAGCAGCTGCTCGGGGTTCGTCGCGGTCGGATCGGCCGCGGGGTCGAGCGGGCTCGCCACCGCCACCGACAGCCCGCCGTCGACGGCGCTCGTGCCGTTCCCGCCGTCGTGGTTGCTCGCCCTCGTCCGGTACCTGGCACTCATGGAGCCAGTATATTGGACTGCATACAACAATCGCGCTCCACGCCTTCGGAAGAGAACCCCCTGCCTACCGACACGTCACCGGTCGTCGAGCTGCTCGGCGTCACGAGGCGATTCCCCGGCACCGTGCACCCCGCGATCGATGCGGTCGATCTGCGGATCGATCGGGGCGAGATCTTCGGCGTCATCGGCGAGAGCGGCGCCGGCAAGACGACGCTGCTCACGCTGCTGACCGGGTCCGAGACGCCCGACGTCGGGACGGTGCGCGTCCTCGGCCGATCGGTCGGCGAGCTGGACGGCCCCGCCCTCCGAGAGTTCCGGCGCGACATCGGGGTCGTGTTCCAGGGCGTCCATCTCATGAGCAACATCACCGTGCTCGAGAACGTCCTCCTCCCCCTCGCGATCGGCCGGCGCGGCCGCGCGAGCGCCGACGTGCGCCGGGCGGAACGCGCGGCGGCGGTCGAGATGCTCGAGTTCGTCGGCCTCGGCGACCACGCGGGGCGCTTCCCCGCGGAGCTCAGCGGCGGACAGCAGCAGCGTGTCGGCATCGCCCGCGCGCTCGTGGGGCGCCCCGCGCTCATCCTCTGCGACGAGCCGACCTCCTCGCTCGACGCCACCACGACGGACGAGGTGCTCGGCGTGCTCGCCGACGCCCGCAGGCGCCTCGGCACCACCGTGGTCGTCGTGACCCACGACCTCGAGGTCGTGCGCGCGATCTGCGACCGGGTGGCCCTCTTCCAGCGCGGGGTCCTGGAGGACGTGCTGACGGTCGACGCCCGCGGCGTCGGGGACGACGGCTCGTACCTCGACCGCGTGCGGAAGGCGCTGGAGCCGTGACGGGCATCGACGAGCTGCTCGGGGGCCGCGGCGCGGACCTCCTCGAAGCGCTGAGCGAGACGGGGTACATGATCGGGGTCTCGCTCGCGGCCGCGGTGATCCTCGGCCTCCCCCTCGGCACGCTGGTCTTCCTGACGCGCCCAGGCGGCCTCTCGGCCAACCGGGTGGCGTTCACCGCCGGAAACCTCTACATCAACGTCATCCGCTCGTTCCCCTTCCTTCTGCTCGTCGTCTTCCTCGTGCCGCTGACCCGCCTCGTGTACGGCACGACGTTCGGCACACCGGCCGCGACCTTCTCGCTCTGCTTCGTGGCCGTCGCGATCTACGCCCGCCTCGTCGAGCAGATCCTGCGCGAAGTGCGGCCCGGGATCCTCCGTGTCGCGCAGGTCATGGGGGCGACTCTTCCTCAGACGATGTTCCGCGTCCTGCTCCCCGAGGCTCGACCCGGACTCGTCTACGCGCTGACCTCCGCCACGATCAGCCTCATCTCGTACTCGACCGTGCTCGGCGTCGTCGGCGGCGGCGGCATCGGCGATTTCGCCCTGCGCTACGGCTACCAGGAGTACGACTACGCGCTGATGTACGTGACGATCCTCGTCATCCTCGCGATCGTGCTGACGATCCAGGCCGTCGGCTACCGACTCTCCACCCGACTCGACCACCGCTGACGCGCCCGCGCCGGCATCCCGATCAGGAGCACCCCCATGACCTCGCAACGACTTCTCCGCCTCACCGCGCTCATCGGCGCCGCGGCGCTCCTCGCCGGCTGCGCGTCCGGCGCGCCGGCGGCCGACGAACCGGTCACCATCCGCGTCGCGGCCGTGACCTCTCCCGCCACCGACATCGTCGAGGCCGCCGCGACGCAGATCGAGGACGGCTACGAGATCGAGCCGGTCGAGGTGACCGACTACGTCACCGTGAACGGCATGCTGGCCGCGGGCGACATCGAGGCGAGCTTCTCGCAGCACGAGCCGTACATGCAGGAGTTCAACGACAAGAACGGCGCCGCGCTCACCGCGGTGCAGCCGGTCTACAACTTCGTGATCGCGTTCTACTCCAAGACGATCGACGACATCGCCGATCTGCCCGACGGCGCCCGGATCGCGATCCCGAACGATGCCTCGAACGCCGGCCGCGCCCTGAAGCTCCTCGCCGACAGCGACCTGCTCACGCTGGATCCCGGTATCGACCCGTACGCCGCGACGCTCGACGACATCGCCGACAACCCCCGCGGGCTCGAGTTCCTCGAGGTCGAGATCCCGCAGCTCAACACCGCCTACGACGAGGTCGACCTGGTCTTCCAGTGGCCCTCCCACATCGCCGCCCTCGGCCTCACCCCGCAGGACGACGGCCTCATCACCGAACTGGACGACCGCTTCGCCCTCCAGGTGGTCGTCGGCGCCGACGTCGACCCCGCCACCGTCGAGGCTCTGAAGAAGGCCTTCACGAGTGACGCGGTGCGCGAGGTCATCGAAGGCAACGCCACCATCGAGCCCGCTTTCTGACCAGGTAGCGTCGGGGGCATGGCCCGCACCGAAGAACGCCCGGCGGCGCCTCGCGTCTCCGCCCCCGACATGCCGCCCCGTCTCGACGAGCATCCGGGGCTCCAGAGCCGCGCGGAGCACTTCCAACAGCGGATCGTCGACCTCGAGGAGCAGACGGATGCCGCGCACGCCGACGTGTCGGAGTGCAGGATCGCTCCGGCATCCGTCTCCTCCGTCGACCTCACCGGCGCGGCGCTCGTCGACGTCGAGGTCGAGGAGCTCCGCGCGACGACCGTCAGCGCACGGGACGCGCGCCTGCGCCGCGTGCGGATCCGGGGCGGCCGGATCGGCACGCTCGATCTCGCCGACGCCGAGCTCGACGAGGTCGAGCTGCGCGGCATCCGCATCGACTACCTGTCGCTGGCGACGGCCCACGTCCAGGATCTTCTGGTGGCGGACTGCGTGCTGGGCACGCTCGACCTGCCGCAGACGATCGCGTCCCGGGTGCGCTTCGAGAACACCAGCGCCGACGACGTCGACACCCGTGCGCTCCGCGCCGACGACGTCGATCTGCGAGGGCTCGACGCCGTCTCGTTCACGGATGCCGCCTCGTTGCGCGGCACCACGCTCACCTCGGTGCAGATCGAGCGCCTGGCACCGGCCTTCGCCGCGACGCTCGGCATCCACGTCAAGGAGTGACCGGGCGTAGAATCTCTAGCGCATCCCACACTCAGGCACGCTCACACAGTGCCGCACATATCGCCAGGAGACCTCATGGCCGACGCGCAGATTCCCGACAAGCCCGCCCTCGAAGGCCTCGAAGAGAAGTGGGATGCCGCGTGGCGCGAACAGGGAACGTACCTGTTCGACCGCATCCGCGCCGCCGAGGTGGGCCGCGCCGGGGTCTACTCGGTCGACACTCCCCCGCCGACGGCCTCGGGAAGCCTCCACATCGGCCACGTCTTCAGCTACACCCACACCGACGTCAAGGTGCGCTTCGAGCGCATGCGAGGCAAGACGGTCTTCTACCCGATGGGGTGGGATGACAACGGCCTGCCGACCGAGCGCCGCGTGCAGAACTACTACGGCGTGCGCTGCGACCCGTCGCTCCCCTACGACCCCGACTTCGCGCCCCCCTTCGAGGGCGGCGACAACAAGTCGTCGAAGGCCGCCGACCAGATCCCGATCAGCCGGCGCAACTTCATCGAGCTCTGCGAGTCGCTGACGCTCGAGGACGAGAAGCACTTCGAGTCGCTCTTCCGCCAGCTGGGGCTCAGCGTCGACTGGACCCAGACGTACCGCACGATCTCGGACGACACGATCCGCACGAGCCAGCTCGCGTTCCTGCGCAATCTCGAGCGCGGCGAGGCCTACCAGGCCCTCGCCCCCACTCTGTGGGACATCGACTTCCGGTCCGCGATCGCGCAGGCCGAGCTCGAAGACCGCGAACAGCCCGCCGCCTACCACCGCATCGCGTTCCACAAGA
>JBEVLS010000270.1:0-14563 GCA_040509015.1 Microbacterium sp. | reverse complement strand
GGCCGACACGGTGACGCGGCTGCCCGGCGATCTCCTCCCGTGGTTCGAGGGGTGGGTCGGCGCTGCCCTCCTCGCCATGGTCGGCCTGGCGATCGGGCTCGTGATCGCGCTCCGCCCCGGCGTGCGGGGTGCGATCCCGTTCGCCCGCGTCATCGCAGAGGCCACCGTCACGATAGTCGTCGGCGGCGCCGCGGGCACTAGCGCGACGGCCGCGATCGCCGGACCGCTCACGCTTCCGGCCGACTGGTCGGTCGTCGCGTGCGACATCGGGCAGGGCGACGCGGTCCTGCTCCGGTCGGCGGGCTCCGTCGCGCTCATCGACACCGGCCCCGAGCCGGCGCCGCTCGCGTCGTGCCTCTCGCGCGTGGGCGTCGAGCGGATCGATCTGCTCGTGCTCACCCACTTCGACCTCGACCACGTCGGCGGCGCGGAGGCGGTGCGGGGGCGGGTCGGGACAGTGCTCCACGGCCCGCCCGCGGACGTCGCCGACGAACGCCTGCTGCGCGACCTCGCCGACGGGGGAGCCCGCGTCGTCTCCGCCGCCGAGGGGCTGACGGGACGCCTCGGCGACGCGCAGTGGCGCGTCCTCTGGCCGCGAGGCGGGAGTCGTGCGTTCCCGTCGGGCAACGATGCGAGCATCGTCGTCGACGTGCGGGGCGGCGGCATCCCGTCGATGCTGCTGCTCGGCGACCTGTCGGCGTCCCCGCAGGCGGCGCTGGCGGCATCCGCTCTGCTGGCGCCCCCGTACGCCGTGGTCAAGGTCGCGCATCACGGCAGTGCGGATCAGGATGCCGCGCTCTACGCCGCCGCCGACCCGTCGATCGCACTGGTCACCGTCGGCGCCGACAACGACTACGGGCATCCGCGCGACGAGATCCTCGACATCGTGTCCGGGCTCGGCGCACGCGTGGCCCGCACGGACACCCAGGGTCTGGTCGCCCTGTCGCTGCGCGGTGACGAGGTCTCGGTCTGGAGGGAGCGCGTCGGCGGCGGTGACTAGGCTTGACGTATGGCCCCGGCACCCCGTCGATCCTCTGCGTCGGCGACCAAGAGCGCGATTCCGCAGCTGTCGTGGCGCGCACCGCAGCCCGCGCCGATCGTTCTCGTGTCCGGGCCCGAAGACGTCTGCGCAGAGCGGGCGATCGCGGGCGTGCGCGACTACCTCCGCGCCGAGGACGCCAGTCTCGAGGTCTCCGACATCCGGGCCGACGACTACGCGTCGGGAACGCTCCTGGGGCTGACGTCGCCGTCGCTCTTCGGTGAACCGCGCCTGGTCCGCGTGACCGGTGTCGAGAAGTGCTCCGACACGTTCCTCACCGAGGCGATCGCCTACCTCGACAACCCGCAGGAGGGCGCCACCGTCGTCCTGCGCCACACCGGCGCGAGCGTCCGCGGCAAGAAGCTGCTCGACGCCGTGCGAGCCGGGACGGGCGGTGGGGTCGAGGTCGCGTGCCCCGCGATCAAGCGCGACTCCGACAAGTTCGACTTCGCAGCGGGGGAGTTCCGCACGGCGCAGAAGCGCATCGCGCCCACGGCTCTGCGCACCCTCGTCTCGGCGTTCTCCGACGACGTCACCGAGCTGGCCGCCGCGTGCCAGCAGCTCATCGCCGACGTCCCCGGCGACATCAGCGATCAGGTCGTCGAGCGGTACTACGGCGGCCGGGTCGAGACATCCGCCTTCACCGTCGCCGACACCGCGATCGCCGGTCGCTACGGCGACGCGCTCGTCGCGCTCCGGCACGCCCTCGCCTCGGGCGCCGACCCCGTTCCGCTCGTGGCGGCCATCGCATCGAAGCTGCGCACGATGGCGCGCGTCGCCGGCCACCGCGAGTCGTCGGCCGCTCTCGCCGGTCGCCTCGGGCTCAAGGACTGGCAGGTCGACCGGGCCAAGCGCGACCTGACGGGGTGGAACGAGACGACGCTCGGCATGGCGATCCAGGCGGCTGCCCGTGCCGACGTCGAGGTCAAGGGCGGCTCGCGCGATTCGGTCTTCGCGCTCGAGCGCCTCATCACCGTCATCGCGACGCGGGCGCCGTTCGGCGTCTGAGCCCCCCGGCACAGCAGAACGCCCGCCCCCGGAGGGACGGGCGTTCCGATGCTTCGGTGACCGGAGGTCAGAGCGCGGCGACCTGCTTCGCGATGGAAGACTTGCGGTTCGCGGCCTGGTTCTCGTGGATGACGCCCTTGCTCACGGCCTTGTCGAGCTTCTTCGTCGCCGTGGCGAGAGCCTTCTCGGCGGCGGCCTTGTCGCCGGCGGCGACGGCCACGCGGGTGCGACGGATCTCGGTCTTGAGCTGGCTCTTGACGGCCTTGTTGCGCTCGTGCGCCTTGTCGTTGGTCTTGTTGCGCTTGATCTGCGACTTGATGTTCGCCACGTTCGAGGCTCTTTCAGTAGTTGGATGCGATGAGTTGCCGCGTTACGGGTAGAGGGGCCGCTCGCGGCGTCGTGTGAGGGTGGGACCCCACACGCAAGCCAAGAGACGATCTTAGCAGGCGCCGTCTGGTTCTCACGAACCGTGGGCGCCGTCGCGCTCGAGCGTCGCGATCGCGACGTCCAGGAGTGCGTTGAACACCCGCGGGCGCATCGCCGTCACGAGATGCGATGTGCGTGGCACGACGATGAGTTCGGCATCCTTCGCGATCTTCATGAACAGCCGCTCGTTGATGCGGAGCTGATCGTACTGACCGTTGACGAACCACAGCGGCACGTCGATGCGATGGAGCGCGGCGAGGAGATCGAGGACCGAAAGGCTCCGCAGTGCGGTGTCCTGGGCGTCGAAGGCGTAGCCGCCCGCCCCGAAGTCCGCGCGTGTTTCGGCGGGCAGCGTCGCGTCGAGGACCCGGTTCGTCAGCCACATGCCGCGGTCGGGGAGCGAATCGAAGCGGCGCGCCAGCACGCGGTACGTCGTGAGTCCGAGCCCGCGGGGGATCGAGGTGCACGATGCCGCGATGAAGCCGGCGACCGGCGGCGGGTCCTCGGCACCGACGTACTCGATCGACACGAGGCCGCCCATCGAGTGACCCACCAGCAGCACGGGTCCGCGGGTCGCGGCATCCCGCACGGCACCGTCGATCGTCGCGAAAGCCCCCTCGAGCGTGAACTCCTCGGCCATGCGCGTTCCGTGGCCGGGGAGGTCGACCGCGGTCACGGGGATGCCACGGGACTCGAGGTGCGCGACCTGAGCGCGCCACATGGTGGCGGACGTGCGGATGCCGTGCACGAGCACGACCTGAACCGTCACCCTCCCAGCGTATCCACGCCGCCTAGCATGGGCCTCATGCCCGAGATCGCCCGTCACATCGATCGGATGCCGGGCTCCGGCGTCCGCCACATCCTCGAGCGGGCGCTGCGTCGTCCGGGGACGATCATCCTCGCCGTGGGCGAACCCGGCGAGGTCGCCGGTCCGGTCGTGCGCGACGCCGCCGCGAGTGCGTGGCGAGAGGGCGACATCCGCTACACGCCCAACGGCGGCATCCTGCCGCTGCGCGAAGCGATCGTCGACAAGCTCGCGCGCGAGAACGACCTCGACGTCGATGTCGAGCAGGTGTGGGTCACGGTCGGTGCGACGCAGGCGCTGCATATGGCGATGGCCCTCACGCTGCAGCGCGGCGACGAGGTGCTCGTGCCCGATCCGGGCTACACGACCTTCACGATGAACGCGCACCTGCTGCAGGCGAGCCCGGTGCCGTACCCGCTCCGGCCCGAGCGCGGCTTCCAGCCCGACATCGCCGAACTCGAGGCGCTCGTCACGCCCCGTACCCGGGCGCTGATCGTCAACACCCCGTCCAATCCGCTGGGATCGACGTTCGACAGGGCGACGCTCGATGCTCTCCTCGACGTCGCACGACGCCACGACCTCTGGGTGATCAGCGACGAGGTCTACGAGCGGTTCACGTGGGGCGAGCCGCACGTGAGCCCGGCGTCGCTCGACACCGACGGCCGCGTGCTGACCGTGTTCTCGATGTCGAAGACCTACGCGATGACGGGTGCCCGCGTCGGGTGGCTCGTGACGCCCCCCGGATGGCGGCCGACGATGCTGCGCGTGCAGGAGTCGCTGGTCAGCTGCGTCGACGCGCCGTCGCAGCGCGCCGCCCTGGCCGCGCTCACCGGCGAGCAGACCGACGTCGCACGGGCAGCGACGCATTATCGCGACAACCTCGCCGCCGCGATGAGCCTGCTCGACGAGCGCGGCATCGCCTACCTCACCCCGACGGGCGCGTTCTACCTGTGGATCGACGTCGCGCACGCGTCCGGCGGCGACGTCTCGGGGTGGTGCGAGCGGTTCCTCGACGAGCAGGGAGTGGCCGTCGCGCCCGGCACGGCCTTCGGCGCTTCGGGTGAGGGCTGGATCCGCGTGTGCGTCGCGAGCGACCGCCGATCGCTGCTCGAGGGACTCGGAAGGCTGCCTGTCCCGGCGTGACCGGACGCCCCGACACGCTCGAGGACCCAAAGGAAAGTAGACTCGCACGGATATGTCACCGCGCGCCCTGAAGCCCCTCGAGCCGTCCGCGACCCCGCCCGAGCTGATCCGCAACTTCTGCATCATCGCCCACATCGACCACGGCAAGTCGACGCTGGCCGATCGCATGCTGCAGATCACCGGCGTCGTCGCCGACCGCGACATGCGCGCGCAGTACCTCGACCGCATGGACATCGAGCGCGAACGCGGCATCACGATCAAGTCGCAGGCGGTCCGGATGCCGTGGGCGGACGCCGGGACGACGTACGCGCTCAACATGATCGACACGCCGGGGCACGTCGACTTCACGTACGAGGTGTCACGGTCTCTGGCGGCCTGCGAGGGCGCGATCCTGCTTGTCGACGCCGCGCAGGGCATCGAGGCCCAGACGCTCGCCAACCTCTACCTCGCGCTCGAGAACGACCTGCACATCATCCCGGTGCTCAACAAGATCGACCTTCCGGCGGCCGACCCCGATCGCTTCGCCAAAGAACTCGCGAACCTCATCGGCGGCGACCCCGACGACGTGCTGCGCGTGAGCGGCAAGACGGGCATGGGCGTCGAAGGACTGCTCGACCGGATCGTCGAGCAGATCCCCGCCCCCAGGGGCGACGCGGATGCGCCGGCTCGCGCGATGATCTTCGATTCGGTCTACGACTCGTATCGCGGCGTGGTCACCTACGTCCGCATGATCGACGGCAAGCTCGAGCCGCGCGAGCGCATCCAGATGATGTCGACGCGTGCGTCGCACGAACTCATCGAGATCGGCGTCTCGAGCCCCGAGCCCGTCCCCTCGAAGGGGCTCGGCGTCGGCGAGGTGGGCTACCTGAGCACGGGCGTGAAGGACGTGCGCCAGTCGAAGGTCGGCGACACCATCACGAACCTGCGTAAGCCCGCCTCCGAGGCGCTCCCCGGCTACACCGACCCGAAGCCCATGGTCTTCTCGGGCATCTACCCGATCGACGGCAGCGACTACGGCGACCTGCGCGAGGCCCTCGACAAGCTCAAGCTGTCCGACGCGTCGCTGCAGTACGAGCCCGAGACGTCCGTCGCACTGGGCTTCGGCTTCCGCTGCGGGTTCCTCGGTCTCCTGCACCTCGAGATCATCACCGAGCGACTCTCGCGAGAGTTCGACCTCGACCTCATCACGACCGCCCCGAGCGTCATCTACGAAGTGACGACCGACAACGGTCAGCAGATCACCGTCACCAACCCGAGCGAGTACCCCGACGGGCGGGTCGCCTCGGTCTCCGAGCCGATGGTGAAGGCCGCGATCCTCCTGCCCAAGGACTACGTCGGCACGGTGATGGAGCTCTGCCAGGGCCGTCGCGGGACGCTGCTGGGCATGGAGTACTTCAGCGAGGAGCGCGTCGAGCTGCGCTACAACATGCCGCTCGGTGAGATCGTCTTCGACTTCTTCGACCAGCTGAAGTCGCGCACGCAGGGCTACGCCAGCCTGGACTACGAGCCGAGCGGCCAGCAGGAGGCCGACCTCGTGAAGGTCGACATCCTTCTGCAGGGCGACAAGGTCGACGCGTTCTCGTCGATCGTCCACCGCGACAAGGCCTACGCCTACGGCACGATGATGACCGAGCGCCTGCGCAAGCTCATCCCGCGCCAGCAGTTCGAGGTGCCCATCCAGGCCGCGATCGGCGCCCGCATCATCGCCCGCGAGTCCATCCGCGCCATGCGCAAGGACGTCCTGGCCAAGTGCTACGGCGGCGACATCTCGCGCAAGCGCAAGCTGCTCGAGAAGCAGAAAGAGGGCAAGAAGCGCATGAAGATGGTCGGTCGCGTCGAGGTGCCCCAGGAGGCGTTCATCGCCGCGCTCTCGGGGGATGTCGAGACCAAGGGCGCGAAGTAGGCTTTCGGCATGCGCCGCGGAACCTTCCGAGACGGAACCGTCGACTACGCCGCCGTCGGAGCCACTCAGGCCCCCGACCTCATGGGCTATCCGCCCGAGCGGAGCATCCCCGCCGAGCAGTCGTGGCGCGTGGGCAGCGGCGAGGCCCGGTTCCGGTCCGCGAGTGAGCTGCTGCTGTCGTGGGCCGCGCAGCGCGGCACGGGCATGACGCTCAAAGACGTGCGCCCGGCATCCGGACCCATGTACTCGGGCGTGAGCTTCGACGCCGAAGGCAACCCCGTCGCGCCCAGCCGCACCGAAGCCGATCAGCGCTTCGATGCCGACGGCACGCCTTTCGTCGCGGGCGGCACCACGATCCGCCTCGACGGTCGCGTCGGCGGTCTGCACGCCGGCGCCGAGCTGCGGGTGATCTTCGCCGTCGAAGAGCCGCGCCGCGTCGGGTTCGCCCTCGGCACGGTGGACGACTCGGTCGTCAGCGGCGAGGAGTCCTTCATGCTCGACTGGTACGACAACGACGAGGTGTGGTTCACGGTGCGCGCGTTCGACGCGCCCGTCGCACCGCTCTACCGCCTCATCCCCGCTCTCACGCGCCGCCGCCGCCGCGAGCTGTTCGCCCGGTACCTGCGCGCGATCTCGCCGCTGTACACGTCGCCGGCGTAGCGGTGGGCTCCGCTCTGCCGATCGGCGAGCCCGCACCGCCGGACGGCGCGCTGCCGCTCGGGACCACGATCGATCCCGACGGACGTTTCGGCGTCTACCTGCACGTCCCGTTCTGCCGGGTGCGATGCGGCTACTGCGACTTCAACACCTACACCTCGACCGAGCTGCGCGGCGCACGGCAGGACGAGTACGCCGACCCCCTGCTGCGGGCGGTCGCCCGCGCCCCGGGCGGGCGCGCGGCAGCCGGGCCGCTGCGACCGGCATCCACCGTCTTCTTCGGCGGCGGCACCCCGACCCTCCTGCCGCCCGGAGACCTCGCGCGCATGCTGGCGGGCGTGCGCGGCGCCTTCGGGCTCGAAGACGCCGCCGAGGTCACGGTCGAGGCCAATCCCGACACGGTGACCGAGGCCGTCGTGGCCGAGCTCGCCGCATCCGGTGTGAACCGTCTGTCGATCGGCATGCAGTCCGCTGTGCCGCGCGTGCTCGCGGCCCTCGACCGCACGCACGACCCCGCGAACGTGGCGACGGCCGTGCGTGCGGCGCGCGACGCCGGGCTCGCGGTGAGCCTCGATCTCATCTACGGCGCGCCGGGGGAGTCCCTCGACGACTGGCGGACGTCGCTCGAGACCGTGATCGCCCTCGAACCCGATCACGTGTCGGCCTACGCGCTCATCATCGAGGACGGCACGAAGCTCGCCCGCCAGATCCGGCGCGGCGAGGTGCCCGCCCCCGACGACGACCTGCAGGCCGACATGTACGAGCTCGCCGACGGACTCCTCGCCGGCGCCGGATTCGACTGGTACGAAGTGTCGAACTGGTCGCGCGGAGCCGCGCAGCGCTCGCGCCACAACCTGTCGTACTGGACGGGCGCCGACTGGTGGGGCTTCGGCCCGGGCGCGCACAGTCACGTCGCGGGAACCCGGTTCTGGAACGTCAAGCACCCCGCCGCGTACGCGCAGCGGCTCGCGTCCGGCGAGTCTCCTGCGGCCGGTCGCGAGCGACCAGACGCCGCAGCGCGCACGCTCGAGAACGTCCTCCTGCGCACGCGTCTCCGCGACGGGATGCCGGTGGCCGACCTGTCGGCCGAGGGCCGCCGCGCTGTCGCCGCGCTGATCGCGGACGGGCTCGTCGACGGCCCCACGGCGCTGCACGGCACGATCGTCCTGACACGCCGAGGGCGCCTGCTCGCGGACGCCGTCGTGCGCGCGCTGACCGACTGACGCGGGGTCCCGGCCGGCGGCACCCTCATCCGGTAGAATTGGCACTCCGGTGTGGCGAGTGCCAACATGACGGACGAGGTGGCGGAGGAGGCGGGAATGGTCAGCGAACGAGGACTGCAGGTGCTGCGGGCGATCGTGCAGGACTACGTCGACACGAGCGAGCCCGTCGGATCCAAGGCCATCGTCGAGCGCCACGCGTTCGGAGTGTCGGCCGCCACGATCCGCAACGACATGGCGCTGCTCGAGGACGAAGAGCTGATCACCGCCCCGCACACGTCGTCCGGCCGCGTGCCGACCGACAAGGGCTATCGCGTCTTCGTCGACCACCTCGCCGAACTGCGGCCGCTGAGCCCCGCGCAGCGCGCGGCGATCGGCTCGTTCCTCGACGGCCCGGGCGACCTGGACGACGTGCTCGTGCGCACCGTCCGTGCTCTCACGCAGCTCACCGGGCAGGTGGCGATCGTGCAGTACCCGTCGTTCGCCCGCGCGAACGTCACGCACGTCGAGCTCGTGCAGCTGGGCGGCGGGCGCATGCTCGTGATCGTCGTGACCGACACCGGTCGGGTGTCGCAGCGCGTCGCGTTCGTCCGCGCCGAGTTCGACGACACCGAGCTCGGGCAGATGCGCGCCGAACTCGGCACGCTCCTCGTCGGGCGCCCGGTGCGGGAAGGTCTGCAGCGCATCGACGAGCACCTCGGCGCAGGCGGCGACACCGTCACGGCGCGCGATGCCGCGACGTCCGAGATCGCCCGCGTGGTCGCCGAAGAGCTCGAGGACTTCCGTCAGGACCGTTTGGTCATGGCCGGGTCGGCCAACCTCGCTCGGCGCGAGTCGGACTTCCGCGGCAGCATCTACCCCCTCCTCGAGGCGATCGAGGAGCAGGTGACCCTCCTCAAGCTCATGAGCGACATGGTCGCCGACGAGAAGGGGCTGGCGGCGAGCATCGGGCGCGAGAACGAGCCGTTCGGTCTGCCCGAGGCATCCGTCGTCACCAGCGACTACGACGCGACCGGGTCGCGTGCCCGGGTCGGCCTGCTCGGGCCCACCCGCATGGACTACCCCACGAACCTCGCGGCGGTGCGGGCGGTCGCCCGCTACCTGACGCGCCTGCTCGAAGAAGACGAAGCCGGCCGCTGACGCGGCGACGGCGATACATCATGAATCCCGCGGAGCACCGCGGGCAGGAAGGCGACTGTGGCTGACCACTACGAGGTCCTCGGCGTCTCGCGCGATGCGAGCATCGACGAGATCAAGAAGGCGTACCGACGCCTGGCCCGACAGCTCCACCCCGACGTGAACCCGGGCGAAGAGGCATCCGAGCGCTTCAAGGAGGTCACGCACGCCTACGACGTGCTGAGCGACCCCGACCAGCGTGCGCGCTACGACATGGGCGGCGGCGAATCGCCCTTCGGCGGTGGTGCCGGGGGCTTCGGCGGCTTCGGCGACATCTTCGAGACGTTCTTCGGCGGGGGCGGCGCGAGAGCGGGTCGGCCACGGTCTCGGCGCGAGCGCGGGCAGGACGCGCTCGTGCGCGTGACCCTCGACCTCGGCGACGTCGTCTTCGGCGTGCACCGCGACATCGAGGTCGACACGGCCACCGTGTGCGAGACGTGCGAGGGCTCGTGCTGCCAGCCGGGCACCTCGCCGGTCACGTGCGACATCTGCCACGGCTCCGGCAACGTGCAGCGGCAGGTGCGGAGCCTGCTGGGCAACGTCGTCACCACGGCGCCCTGCAATGTCTGCCAGGGCTACGGCACCACGATCCCTTACCCGTGCGCGACCTGCCAGGGTCAGGGACGCGTGCGTTCGCGCCGCACCGTGTCGCTCGACATCCCGGCCGGCGTCGAGACGGGTCTGCGCCTGCAGCTTCCGGGCTCGGGCGAGGTCGGCCCGGCGGGCGGCCCCAACGGCGACCTGTACATCGAGGTCTCCGTCACGCCCCACCCCGTCTTCAGCCGCGACGGCGACGACCTGCTCGCGACGCTCGACGTCTCGATGCCCGACGCGATCCTCGGCACGACGACGACCATCGAGTCGCTCGACGGTCCCGTCGACCTCGAGATCCGCCCCGGCGTCCAGGCCGGCGACATCCTGACGATCAAGAGCCGCGGCATCACTCCGCTGCGCGGAACGCAGCGCGGCGACCTCAAGGTCGGGGTGCACGTCGTGACGCCGACGCGCCTGGACGGCAAGGAGCGCGCGCTCATCGAGGACTTCGCCAAGCGCACGAAGGCGCCCGAGCCCAAGCTCGCGGAGTTCCACCAGGGACTCTTCTCGAAGCTCCGAGACAAGTTCCGGAACGGCTGAGCCGATGCCGCTGCACTTCCTCCTCGACGAGCCGGTCGAAGCGCTGCCCGGCGACGACGTCGTGCTCTCGGGGGCCGAAGCGCATCACGCGGCGACCGTGCGGCGAGTGCGCGTCGGCGAGGAGGTCACGGTCGGCGACGGTCGCGGCGCCTGGCTGACGGGGGAGTGCACCGCCGTCGCACCGCGCGAGGTCGTCGTGCGCGTCACGGCGCGTGCCGACGTGCCTGCGCCCGCGCCGCGCCTCGTGCTTGTCCAGGCGCTCGCGAAGGGCGACCGCGACGAGCTCGCGATCCAGGCGGCGACCGAGCTCGGGGTCGACGAGATCGTCCCGTGGCAGGCCGCTCGCAGCGTCTCGCGGTGGGATGCCGCCAAGGCCGAGAAGGGTCGCGCCCGCTGGGCGGCGATCGTCCGCGAGGCCGCCAAGCAGGCGCATCGGGCGTGGGTGCCCGCTGTCTCGCCGCTCGAGACCACCACGACGCTCGCCGCGCGGGGCGCGGCATCTCGTCTGCTCCTCCTCGAGCCGACCGCCCCCGAGCGCCTCACGGGTCTGGATCTCGCCGGTGATCGCGACGTCGTGCTCGTCGTCGGCCCCGAGGGCGGCATCGCGACCGAAGAGCTCGCCGCGCTGACGGATGCCGGAGCCACCCCGGTGCGTCTGGGCGACACCGTGCTGCGCACGTCCACGGCGGGGCCTGCGGCGATCTCCGTCGCCAGCGCCGCTCTCGGCCGCTGGTGACGCGCCCCGTCCGGCCGCGGATGTCGCTGGCTAGACTGGACGCATGAGCGAAACGTCGGTCTTCACGCAGATTCTCCAGGGCGAGATCCCCGGTGAGATCCTCGCCGAGACGGAGAACGCCTTCGCGATCCGGCCTCTCGAGGAGCTGGCCCCGGTCCACATCCTCGTGATCCCCAAGACCGCGGAGTACCGCAACGTCGTCGAGCTCGCCGCAGGCGACCCCGAGCTCCTCGCCGAGGTCGTCGGTCTCGCCAACACCGTCGCCGCAGAGAACTCGGACGGCGACTTCCGCCTGGTCTTCAACACCGGCGCCGGTGCCGGCCAGACCGTGTTCCATGTCCACGCCCACGTACTCGCCGGTGGGCTGAGTGAGAAGAGCCTCCGTGCCTGACGAGCTTCCCGACGGCTCGGTCGTCGACCGCGTCTTCGCCGACGGCGTCGCGATGGTGCAGCTGCTCGGCCCGCAGGACCGCCTGCTTCGCGTCGTCGAGAAGGAGCACCCCGAGGTCGACGTGCACGTCCGCGGAAACGAGATCACCCTCACCGGGCAGGCCGAGGCCGTGAGCGCCGCCCGCGTGCTCGTGGACGAGCTGCTGGCGATGACGCGGTCCGGCCAGGGTCTCGAGCCCTCCGACGTGTCGTCGTCGAGCCGCATCCTGCGCACCGACTCCGGGCAGCGGCCGTCCGAAGTCATGGGCGAGGCGATCCTGACGTCGCGCGGCAAGATCATCCGCCCCAAGACGCTCGGCCAGAAGGCCTACGTCGATGCGATCGAAGAGAGCACGATCGTGTTCGGGATCGGCCCTGCCGGCACCGGCAAGACGTATCTCGCGAGGGCCAAGGCCGTCCCGGCGCTCCAGCGCAAAGCGGTCAATCGCAGCATCCGGACCCGCCCGGCCGTCGAGGCCGGCGAGCGACTCGGATTCCTGCCCGGGACGCTGACGGACAAGATCGACCCGTACCTGCGGCCCCTCTACGACGCGCTCAACGAGATGATGGATCCCGAGCTCGTCCCCAAGCTCATGGCCAGCGGCACGATCGAGGTGGCCCCCCTCGCGTACATGCGCGGGCGGACGCTGAACGATTCGTTCGTCGTGCTCGACGAGGCGCAGAACACGACCCCCGAGCAGATGAAGATGTTCCTCACTCGTCTGGGGTTCGGCACGCGCATGGTCGTGACCGGCGACATCACGCAGGTCGACCTGCCGCAGGGCTCGTCGGGCCTTCGCCTGGTGACGCGCGTGCTCAAGGACATCGACGACATCCACTTCTCGTACCTCACGAGCGCCGACGTGGTGCGTCACACGCTCGTCGGCCGCATCGTCGACGCCTACACCGAGTACGACGAGCACCGGCTCGCCGCCCGCCGCGAGCGCGACGAGGCATCCGAGTTCGCCAGCCGCGCCGAGCGCCGTGCCGGCATGCGTCCCCAGAACCCCCGCGACCACCTTCCGAAGCGAGGACGCTCATGACGATCGAGATCGGCAACGAATCCGCTGTGGCGATCGATGAGACCGTGCTGCTGCGCCTCATGGAGCACAACCTCGCCGAGCTGCACGTGAGCCCCGACGCCGACGTGGCGATCCTGCTCGTCGACGAAGGCGCGATGGAGGCGCTGCACGTCCAGTGGATGGACGAGCCCGGACCGACCGACGTGCTGAGCTTCCCGATGGACGAGCTGCGCCCCGGCTCCGAAGAGGCCCCGACGCCTCCGGGCCTGCTCGGCGACATCGTCCTGTGCCCGCAGGTCGCCGAGCAGCAGGCGGTCGCCGCCAAGCACTCGACGATGGACGAGCTCGTGATGCTCACCACGCACGGGCTCCTGCACCTTCTCGGGTTCGACCATGCCGAGCCCGAGGACGAGCGCGAGATGTTCGGGCTGCAGCGCGAGCTCATCTCGAGCTTCCAGTCGGCTGAGCGCCGACGACGCGCATGATCGCTGCGCTGCTGCTGGTCGCGGCCGTCCTGCTCGTCGCCTTCGGCGGACTCATGGCGGCGATCGACGCGGCGCTCGGCGTGACCTCGCGGGCCGATCTGGCCGAGCTCGGGGCGTCCGGCCGCAATGCCGGGTCGCTGCGCCGGATCGCCGACGATCCCGAGGCGCACTCGACGGCCGTCGTGTTCATCCGCGTCCTGTCCGAGACGACGGCCGCCGTGCTCGTCACGGTCGCGTTCGTGGATCTGTTCGACAACATCTGGTGGGCGATGCTCGCGGCCGCCGTGCTCATGACGGGCTTCTCGTTCGTCGCGGTCGGGGCGAGCCCTCGCGCGTGGGGCCACCAGCACGCCTCGGGCCTCCTTCGCAGCGCCGCGCCGGTCGTGCGCGGCGTCCGCCTCATCCTCGGCCCGCTCGCGCACGGTCTCGTCGTGCTCGGCACGCGCGTCACACCGGGCGTCTCCCGCGGCGCCTCGTTCGCGTCCGAGGAGCAGCTGCTGAGCATCATCGACGAGGCGGCCGAGAACGAGCTCATCGAAGAGGACGACCGCGAGCTCATCCACTCCGTCTTCGACTTCACCGACACGTTCGTGCGTGCCGTCATGGTGCCGCGCACCGACATGGTGACCGTCGACGCCACGTCGTCCACGCGCGAGGCGATGGGCATCTTCCTCGAGAAGGGCGTCTCGCGCATCCCGATCGTCGACGACGACGCGGACGACGTCGTCGGGATGCTCTACCTCAAGGACCTCGTGCAGTTCGGATTCCGCGACGAGGCCGGATGGCGCGACGCGCCGATCACGCGCATCGCGCGCCCGGCAGTGTTCGTGCCCGAGTCGATGAAGGCCGAGACGCTGCTGCAGCAGATGAAGAAGGACGCTGTGCACGTCTGTCTCGTGATCGACGAGTACGGCGGCGTGTCGGGCCTCGTCACCCTCGAGGACCTCATCGAGGAGCTCGTGGGAGAGATCGCCGACGAGTACGACCCCCGGACCGACGAGGTCTCCGAGCTCGAGCCCGGCAGGTACCGCGTGAGCGCGCGACTCGGACTCGACGAAGTCGGCGACCTCTTCGGCATCGACCTCGAAGACGACGACGTCGACTCGATCGGCGGCCTGCTCGGCAAGGCGCTCGGCCGGGTGCCGCAGCCGGGATCCACGGCCGAGTACGAGGGTCTCGTCATGACCGGCGGCGCGTCGCGCGGCCGCGGGCGCGGCATCTCGACCGTCTTCGTCGAGCGCTCCGAAGCGATAGACGACGCCGACGAGGTGTTCGCCGGACGCCACCCCCGCACGGGTGAGATCCGCCTGCCGCAGACCGGCGAAGTGCGCGTGGTCCGCAAGAAGGAGAAGTCGTGAGCGAGAACTCCGCGGTCCCCGA
>JBEVLS010000269.1:0-6538 GCA_040509015.1 Microbacterium sp. | reverse complement strand
CGGCCGCCTTGGGCGAGGCGGGTCGCAGGCGGTGCGCCTCGCTGTGCGCCTGCAGGAAGGCGAAGGTCGCAGGATGCCGCGCGTCGCTCATCTGCGGGTACGCGAGCGCCTTGAGGGGGTCGGTCTCGTAGGCGAGCCACTGCGCCGTGATCTCGTCGTGCTCGTGCATGACCTTCTCGAGCGGCAGCTGCGCATCGCGCGCGCTCGCCTGCAGCTGCGTCTGCACAGCGCGGACCCGGGTGCGCGCGGCCTTCAGGGTCAGACCGGCGTTCTTCTGGGCCTGCCGGGCGAGCTGGAGCACCCGCTTGGCCTCGATCACGGGCGGGGCGAGAGTGAAGCGCCCGTGCTGGGCCTGCGCCTGCTGCACGTCGGCCTGGGCCGCCCTGACTCCGGCGCGCGCTGCGAGTGATGCGCGATAGGCGAGGGCCTCTTCGTGTCGTGCGGCGTCGAGCTCGAGACGACGAGCCCGACGGGAGTTCTTCGTGATCATGGCGTAACCCACCCCTCCGGCGCCGAGGGAAGCCGGAGCGATCCACCAGAAATCGACGACGAACGCCAGGAGCGGCTCCACCCCTCGATGCTAACCGCGGACGGGTGTCAGGGCTGAGGGGTCGGGCGAATACTCAGCCGAAGAGCAGTGCGAACACGGTCGCGCCGCCGCCGACGAGGATGAGGGACACGATCACGACCCAGGCGACGACCTTGATGCGTCGCTGGCGCGTCTCGCTGTAGACCTCGTACTCGTCCTGGTCGCTCATGGGGTCAGCTTACGCGGCCGGTTCCGACACGGTGTCGCCGAACGCCGCCGGCAGCGTGCCCTTCGAGAGGTCGCGCAGTTCGGTGAGGGGCACCGTGAACAGGCCCTGCACCTCGAGCGCGGGCGCGTCGCCGTCGGCCGCCGAGTCCGTGACGCCGATGCGCAGCACGGGGTAGCCCCGACCGTCGCAGAGACCGCGGAACTTGACGTCGTCTTCTCGCGGAACCGAGACGATGACGCGTCCGGTGGACTCCGAGAAGAGGGCCGTCGCGGCATCCACCCCGTCGCGCTCCATAATCTCGTCGAGCCACACCCGCGCACCCACGCCGAAGCGCATGACGCCCTCGGCGAGGGACTGCGCGAGACCGCCCGACGACAGGTCGTGCGCCGACGAGACGAGCGACTGCTGGCCCGCCGCGTGCAGCAGCTCGGCGAGCTTGCGCTCGTGGCCGAGGTCGACCTTCGGCGGGCGTCCGCCCAGGTGGCCGTGGATCGTGCCCGCCCACTGCGAACCGCTGAGCTCGGTCGAGGTGACACCGAGCAGGTAGATGTTCTCGCCGGCGTCCTGCCAGCCGCTGGGAATGCGGCGGGCGACGTCGTCGATGATGCCGAGCACGCCGACGACGGGCGTCGGGAAGATCGGCTGGTCGCCGGTCTGGTTGTAGAAGCTGACGTTGCCGCCGGTCACCGGGATGCCGAGCTCGAGGCAGCCGTCCGAGAGGCCGTCGACGGCCTGCGAGAACTGCCACATGACCTCGGGGTTCTCGGGGCTGCCGAAGTTCAGGCAGTCCGTCACGGCGGTCGGGATCGCGCCGGTGACGGCGACGTTGCGGTAGGCCTCGGCGAGGGCGAGCTTCGCACCCTCGTAGGGGTCGAGCTGGCAGAAGCGCCCGTTGCAGTCGGTCGCGATCGCGAAGCCGAGGCCGGACTCCTCGTCGACGCGGATCATGCCCGCGTCGTCGGGGAAGGACAGGGCGGTGTTGCCGAGCACGAAGTAGTCGTACTGGTTCGTGATCCACTCGGTGTCGGCGAGGTTGGGGCTCGCGACGAGCTGCAGGAACTGCCGGCGCAGCGTGTCGGCATCGAGGTCGCGGGGGAGCGCCGACGCGGAGTCGTCGCGGAGTGCATCGATCCAGGTCGGGTACGCGACGGGGCGCTCGTACACCGGGCCGTCGACGGCGACCGTCGACGGGTCGACGTTCACGATCTCTTCGCCGTGCCAGAAGATCTGCAGGCGGCCGTCGCCGGTGACCTCGCCGAGGACGCTCGTCTCGACATCCCACTTCTGCACGACCGCGAGGAACGCGTCGAGCTTCTCGGGCGCGACGATCGCCATCATGCGCTCCTGGCTCTCGCTCATGAGGATCTCCTCGGGCGTGAGCGACGGGTCGCGGAGCAGCACGTTCTCGAGGTCGACGCGCATGCCCGAGCCGCCGTTCGCGGCGAGCTCGCTCGTGGCGCACGAGATGCCGGCCGCGCCGAGGTCCTGGATGGCCTCGACCAGCTCGTCGCGGTAGAGCTCGAGGCAGCACTCGATGAGCACCTTCTCGGCGAACGGGTCGCCGACCTGCACGGCCGGACGCTTCGTCGGGCCGGTGCTGTCGAACGAGTCGGATGCCAGGATCGACGCGCCGCCGATGCCGTCGCCGCCCGTGCGTGCGCCGAAGAGCACGACCTTGTTGCCGGCGCCGGTCGCGTTGGCGAGCTTGAGGTCTTCGTGACGCAGGACGCCGACGGCGAGGGCGTTGACGAGGGGGTTGCCCTGGTAGACCGCGTCGAAGACCGTCTCGCCGCCGATGTTCGGAAGGCCCAGGCAGTTGCCGTAGAACGAGATGCCGCTCGTGACGCCGTGCACGACGCGTGCCGTGTCGGGGTTGTCGATGGCGCCGAAGCGAAGCTGGTCCATGATGGCGACCGGGCGTGCGCCCATCGAGATGATGTCGCGGACGATGCCGCCGACGCCGGTCGCGGCCCCCTGGAACGGCTCGATGTAGCTCGGGTGGTTGTGCGACTCGACCTTGAAGGTGACCGCCCAGCCTTCGCCGATGTCGACGACGCCCGCGTTCTGGCCCATGCCCACCATGAGGCGGGTCTTCATCTCGTCCGAGACCTTGTCGCCGAACTTGCGAAGGTAGATCTTGCTCGACTTGTAGGAGCAGTGCTCGCTCCACATGACGGAGTACATCGCCAGCTCGCCCGAGGTGGGGCGGCGGCCGAGGATCTCGCGGATCTTCGCGTACTCGTCGGGCTTGAGGCCGAGCGCCGCGAACGGCTGCTCGCGCTCCGGTGTGGCCGTGGCGTTCTCGACGGTGTCGGCGACAGCGGTCGGGGAAGAGGGGGTGGTCACGCGGCTCAGCTCCAGGAATTCGGGGACGCCGGACCTGCCAAGTCTAGTTGCGGGGCGGGCGCGCCATGACGGATGCCGCGGCATCCGTCATCCGTCAGAATCCGCGTGCCCTCCGCATGCATTCCGTGAGGGCGAGCGGGAACCCGTCACCGCAGACGTAGACCGGATCCATGACACTCACGTCGATCCTCCCGACACTCCGCCACAGCATCCCGAGTCCGTTCACCCGCGACCTCTGGCCCGCGCGCGCGGTACCCACCCTCGACGACGTCATCGTGGCCGGCGTCTCGATCCTGCGCTTCGTCGAGCTGTGCGGCACGCCGTGCGTGACGACCGGCGCGGCGGTCCTGCCGATCTCGGGCGGCATGGCGTCGGCGACCGACAGCGCGACGATCCTGACGATGTCGGTCGTCGCTGTCGACGAGCGCACGCCGACTCCCGTGATGGTTCTCGACGGCGTGCTCGGCACCGTCGTCCCGGTGTGGTCCGAAGCCCGTCTTCTCGGCCGGATCTCCTCGGCGCGCGAGCGCCGCTTCACGATCCGTGACGCCGACGGCCGAGACCTCACCGGTGTCACGGTGATCCTCCCCGGCGATCTGCGCGCGGAGGACCTCGTGACGGTCCCGTGCCCGGGTGCCCACTCGGTCGGGGAGGTGCGGTGATGCTGCTCGCCACGATCGTCGCGGCACACCGCTGCGCGCGCATCGATGCCGAGTTCCGGGCGTGGTCCGACGGCGGACTCCCAGAGGGTGCGCCCGAGGCGGCGGACTCGTGACCTCGATCGACCTCCGATTCGCCCGAGGGCGTCTGCCCGGCGCCGATGCGCTCGACGGCTGGATCGATGCCCCTGGTGACGCGGGTTCGTCGGCCGTGCACGGCGTCGATCTGACGGCCGTCTCGCGACCGAGGGCGGTGCGGGCGGTCGTGCATCAGCGGATGACGCTGCTCCAGCTCGGACTCATCCGCCTGCCGTCCGTCCGCCGCATCCTGATCGTCGTGCGTCTCCGTGAGGAATGCGACATCGAGCGTGCCTGTGCGGGGGTCGCGGCATCCGCCGCATCCGTCCACCACAGGGTCGAGACCGCCCGCGGAACGGCATTCGGAATCGCGGTGCTCGCCGCTCCGGAGAGCGCGCCCGCACGCGACGTGCGTCGGATCGTGAGCCAGGGCGCGGCGACCGTGCCCGACGGCGCGGCGTGCGTGTCGTGGGACGAAGCGCGCGAGTGGGGTCTGCGTGCGGCGGTGAGCCTGCAGACTCTCTGACTCGAGGGGTTGTGCCCGCGGCATCCGTCGGCTAACGTACAACCAAATGGTTGCACAACAGGAGCTCACAGATGTCGAAATCGACCGCGTCTTCCACGCGCTCGCCGATGCGACGAGGCGCGACATCGTCCGTCGCACGATCGACGGCGAGCATTCCATGTCGGCCCTGGCCGCCGATTACGACATGTCGTTCGCCGCGGTGCAGAAGCACATCGGCGTCCTCGAGGCCGCCCGGCTCGTCGTCAAGCGCGCCGAGGGCCGCGAGCGTCTGGTCCGGGCGGATCCGGCCATGATCGCCCGCGCCCGCGCGCTGCTCGCCCGCTACGAAGACATGTGGCGAGCCCGCATCGACCGCCTCGACGAACTGCTCGCCGAGGATCCCCGCACATCAGAGACAGAGAACAAAGGAGAATGACATGCCCGTCACCGACATCACCACCGATCCCGAAGCCCTGACGCTCACCCTCGTCGCGGACTTCGCCGCCCCGGTCCAGCGCCTGTGGGACGCCTACACCGACCCGCGCCAGCTCGAGCGCTTCTGGGGCCCTCCGGGATACCCGGCGACCTTCACCGAGTTCGACCTCGCGGTCGGCTCGCACGCGAAGTACTTCATGACCAGTCCGCAGGGCGAGTCGCACGGAGGGGCGTGGGAGTTCCTCGAGATCGACGACAAGCGCTCGTTCGCGGTGCTCGACTACTTCACGGATGCCGAAGGCAACGCCGTCGAGGGGATGCCGGCATCCCGCATGACCTTCGCCTTCGACGCGACGGCCGGCGGATCCCGCCTCGTCACGACGACGTACTTCACCTCCGCCGAGGCGCTCGAGCAGCTCGTGGGCATGGGCATGGTCGAGGGTCTGAAGCTCTCGCTCGCCCAGCTCGACCACGTGCTCGAAGGACTTCGCGCGTATGCGCTCGGCAAGGGAACGCGCACCGAGATCCTCGACGACCAGCACGTGCGGATCACCCGGCTCATCGAGGGTCCGCGCGAACTCGTCTGGCGCGCGCACACCGAACCCGAGCTCATGAAGAAGTGGCTGCTCGGACCCGACGGCTGGCGCATGAGCGTGTGCGAGTTCGAGCCGGTGGCCGGCTCGTCGTACCGCTACGAGTGGGAGCCCGTGGGCGAAACCCCGGGCGAGGCGTTCGGTTTCGACGGAGACCTGCTCGTCGTCGAGCCGCAGCGGCGCCTCACCAACACCGAGCACATGACCGGCACCGACTACCCGTCGACGCTGAACGACCTCAGCCTCGAGGAGGAGGACGGGGTCACGCTCATCACGACGCTGATCGAGTACCCCGACGCGCAGACGCGCGACATGGTGCTGGCGACGGGCATGACCGACGGCATGGAGACGAGCTACGCGCGCCTCGAGCGCGAGCTCATCTCGGCCTGAGGCGACGGGACAGACGATGACAGAGAAAACTCAGGGCCGCACCGTCATCACGAAGGTGGTGGGATCCGGCGACGACGCGATCACCTACGACATCCATGCGGGTCCCGAGACGACCGCCGCGGATCAGCCCGCCCTGTTCCTCTTCGGGGCGCCGATGGATGCGACGGGGCTGCAGATGCTCGCCGACCGGTTCCCCGACCGCACGGTGATCACGTACGACCCGCGCGGTGCCGGACGCAATCCGGTCGGCACGGCCGACATCACTGCCGAGCTGCACGCCGACGATCTGCACCGGGTCATCTCCGACGCCGACCTCGGCGCCGTCGATGCATTCGGGAGCAGCGGCGGGGCGGTCACCCTGCTCGCCCTCGCGGCCGCCCACCCCGCCGACCTTCGCCGCATCATCGCGCACGAGCCGCCACTGGCTGCAGGCCTGTCCGACCGCGACACCGTGCTGGAGGCGGTCGCAGACATGAAGGACACCTACGCCCGCGAGGGCGACGGGGCGGCGATGGCGAAGTTCATGGCGCTTGTCATGTTCGACGGCGTGCTTCCCGCGGACTTCCTCGACGGGCCGGCGCCGGATCCCGCGGCCTTCGGCATGTCGGCGGACGACGACGGCACTCGTGCCAATCCGCTCATGCGCAACATGCCGGCGCTCATCGAGTACGAGATCGACGTCGATCGCCTGCGCGGATTCGGGGACCGTGTCGTCGTCGCGGTCGGCGTCGAGTCGGGTGACGGGGTGGCGGCGCGCGGCGGACGCTCCGTCGC
>JBEVLS010000268.1:0-8137 GCA_040509015.1 Microbacterium sp. | reverse complement strand
TCACCCGAATTCTGATCTGGAGTAACTGAGAATGCCCAAGCCCACGAAGGGTCCCCGCCTCGGCGGCGGTCCCGCCCACGAGCGCCTGCTGCTTGCGAACCTCGCCGCCGCGCTCTTCACGCACAAGTCGATCACGACGACCGAGACCAAGGCCAAGCGCCTGCGTCCCCTCGCCGAGCGCCTCGTCACCTTCGGCAAGCGCGGTGACCTGCACGCACGTCGTCGCGTGCTGTCGGTCATCGGCGACAAGGAGGTCGTGCACGTCCTCTTCACCGAGATCGCGCCGCTCGTCGCCGACCGTGAGGGTGGCTACACCCGCATCACGAAGATCGGCAACCGCAAGGGCGACAACGCCCCCATGGCGGTCATCGAGCTCGTTCTCGAGCCCGTGACCAAGAAGCCGAAGGCCGCCAAGAAGGCCGCTGCCGAGCAGGTCGTGGCCGCGGATGCCGCTGCCGAGATCGCCGCCGACGACGAGGCCGCCGAAGAGGCAGCCGTCACCGCCGAGGCTGCTGACGAGGCAGGCGCGGAGTCGCCCGAAGAGGGCGCCGCCGCCGAGGCCACCGCCGAAGAGGCCGTCGCGGACGAGAAGTAACCACCCGGGCTCAGGCCCGGCATCACGAGACCCGCGTCCCCGTAAGGGGCCGCGGGTCTCGCTGCGTGCGGGCGGCGGATCTACGCTGGGACGATGAGCGAGATCTCCACCGCGCAGCGCATCGCCCACGCCGAACCCGTTCTTCCGCAGCATCCCGACATCGTCGCCTGGCGGCCCGCCGTCGCCGACGACATCGACGCGATCACCGCTCTCTTCCAGGACGCCGACCGTCTCGACCACCCGTCCTGGACGACGCCGCGCGAAGACATCGAGGAGGTCTTCGCGTCGAGCTGGATCGACCCGACGCGCGACACCCTGCTCGGGTTCGGAGCGGACGGGCGACTGCTCGCCGTGGGCGGGGTGCAGCTGCATCCGTCCCGCGACACGCACCTGCACGCGTACCTGCAGGGAAGGGTGCATCCCGACGCACGAGGACGCGGGATCGGTCGCGAGGTGCTCCGCTGGGAGCACGAGCGGGCGCTCGAGGCCCTGGTCGAGGCCGACAGCCCGCTGCCGGCGACCGTGTTCGTGTACGCCGACGAGCCCGACACGGGCGCACGCCGCCTCGCCGAACGTCGCGGGCTCCGCGAGGAGCGGTGGTTCGCGACGATGGTCCGCGACCTCGCGCTCGAGATCCCGGAGGTGGCACCCGCGACCGGCGACGTCGAGATCGTGGCGTACGACGCGAGCCGCAAGGAGGCGGTGCGGCTCGCGCGCAACGACGCCTTCCGCGATCACTGGGGGAGTCTGGAGACACCGGTCGAGCGCTGGGCGCAGTTCATCGACGGACCGTTCCTCCGCCCCGACCTGTCATGGCTCGCCGTGGAGGGCGACCGTGTCGTCGCCCTGGCTCTCGGCTCGGTCAACGAGGAGGACTGGAAGACGCAGGGCTACACCAGCGTGTACGTCGATCTGATCGGCGTCACGCGCGACCGCCGAGGTCTGCGACTGGCGCCCGCGGTCATCACGGCGCTCCTTCGCGCCGCTCGCGCCGCCGGCCTCGAGAAGGTCGTGCTCGACGTCGACACCGAGAGCCCGACAGGAGCCGACGGCCTGTACGGGCGCCTGGGGTTCGAGCCGACCGAGCGCACCGTCGCGCTCGTCTCCGAGCACTGAGCGCGGAGCGCTACTCGGCGCGCGGGAACTGGCGCTGACGCAGGAACTCGTACTGGCGCAGCTCGAGCTCGTAGCGGTCTTCGGCGCGCTGACTCGCGGCCCGCTGGAGGGTCGTGGCGACGACGTCGGCGAAGATGCGCCCGCCCTCGTCGCCGGGGTGGATCCGATCGCCCGCGAGGAGGTCGGTGCGGCCCGCGATCGCCCCGGACCAGTCCGCGACGACGACGTTCGCCCGCGAGTCCGCGAACGCGGCGATCTCGGCGTTGACGCCGTCGATCCACGAGCGGGGCGCGTAGGTGTTCACGAGCACCACGATCCGGTCGGGGCCGGCGGCATCCGCCATCTGCTTCAGCGATGCCCGATCGACAGGGCCGTTCGTGCCGAGTGCGATGACCAGGTACGGGCGCAGGGCGCCGTTCGCGGCGAGGCTTCGGACCATGTCCGGCCCCGACCAGCCCTGACGCGACACCGCCGCGTCGACCTGGATGCCCGGCAGGCGCTCGAGGAGGCCCGGTGCCGAGGCGAGCATGACCGAATCGCCGATCGCCGTCACCTGATCGCCCGTGACGACGACCGGCGTCGGGGTGGGCGACGGCTTCGCGCCCAGGGAACCTCTCGGCGGCGGCGCGGGTGAAGAGGTGTCCCCGGGTGAAGAGGTGGCCCCGGGTGAAGCGGCGGCGGTGGGTGATGCGGCGTCGGCCGGCGGAGTCGGGGTGGGCGTCGGGGCCGCCGTGAACGCCTTGTCGGCATCTTCGAGGGCTTCGGCCCCGGCCGCGACGACCGACTCTGCGGAGGCCGTTTCGGGCGCGGCGGCGATCGCGGCGGTCGTCCCGCCGATCACGACGGATGCTGCGACCACGGTCGCGACGGCACCGAAACGGGTGACCGGCGTGCCGCGGAACCAGTCGGCGAGGGCGCGCAGGGCTCCGCGGAAGCCGAGGCGTCGTACGGGCATCTCGAGGAACCGGTACGACAGCTCCGAGACGACGAGCGTGAGCGCCAGGACGCCCACGCCGAGCCACGGCGAGAAGCCGGCCTCCGGAGCCGCCTGATGCACGGACGAGACCGCGAGCACCAGGAGGGGCCAGTGCCACAGGTAGATGCCGTACGAACGGTCGCCGACCCACCGCAGAAGGCCGCGGTCGATCGCGGGGCCGAAGGCGGAGCGGGGCCAGACCGCCGCGACGACCGCGAGTGCGCTCAGCAGGCTCGCGGTCAGGACGGCGCCCGGGAAGGTCAGAGGAGTGGGTGTCGCGGGGACGAGCGAGACGAGCAGGAGTCCCGCCAGCGCGGCGGTGCCGAGCACGGTCGTCACCGTGCGCACACGGGCCAGGGAGGGATCCGGGAGGGGCGAGATGACCTTCCATCCGCCGGACAGCACCACGACGGGTCGCGCGGCGAGGGCGGCGCGCGCGAGGAGAGGAGCGAGCGCGAACGCGAGGGCGACGCCGAGCAGGATGCCGAACGCGTGCGTGTCCGTGCCGAAGTAGCCGCGCGTGATCCCGCCGGTCGCCGCCACGGCGGCCATCCACCCGGCCGACGCGGCGGCGAGCAGCAGCACCGCCGAGACCCGCCCCCACGTGCGGGGGAGGAGCAGGAACAGCGGCAGCACGAGGGGCCACACGAGGTAGAACTGCTCTTCCACGGCGAGCGACCAGAAGTTGCGGAAGAGCTCGGGAGCGGCGGTGCCGAAGTAGCCGTCGCCCCCGGCGATCGAGAGCCAGTTGTAGCTGAAGGTGAATGCGCCGAGGACCTGTTCGCCGAGGCGTACGAGGACGTCGCCGCCGATCACCCACGCGGCGGTTGCACACACGGTGACGACGAGCGCGAGGGCGGGCAGGAGCCGTCGCGCGCGCCGCGTCCAGAACCGGGCGAGACGGATGCGACCGGTCGCCGCCTGCTCGCGCAGCAGCAGGCTCGTGATGAGGAACCCGCTGATGACGAAGAACACGTCGACGCCGACGAATCCGCCGGGGAGGAGGAACGGCGGGAACAGGTGGTAGACGACGACGAGTGCGACCGCCACGGCGCGGAGTCCGTCCAGGCCCGCGTAGCGGGTGGAGGGGGGCGCGGGCGCGTCGAACGTCATGGGTCCTCTGGGTCGGGGGATCAGCCAGTCTACGTCCGGGGTTCCGACGGCACGCCGAGCAGGCCGGGGAAGCCGCGATCTCACGGTCTCGGGATGAGCGCGCGGCTAGGCTGAACGCCGTGCGGATCCGCCTCGACATCGCCTACGACGGCACGAACTTCCGCGGCTGGGCGCGTCAGCCGACGCTGCGCACGGTGCAGGGCACGCTGGAGGACGCCCTCGCGCGCGTGCTCGGCGGCGACCCCCGCCTCGTCGTGGCAGGTCGGACGGATGCCGGCGTGCACGCCGCCGGGCAGGTCGCCCACGTCGACCTCGACGACGAGCAGCACGCGCGCCTCCGGGCCCGTCGCGGCGACGGCGGTGCCGTCGAGGCGCTCGCGGCGCGGCTGACCGGGGTGACCGGCGCGTACTCCGACGTCGCCGTGCGCCGCACGACGCCGGCGCCCGAGGGCTTCGACGCCAGGTTCTCGGCCGTCTGGAGACGGTACGAGTACCGCCTCGCCGACCGCACGACGGGCTACGACCCGCTCGACCGGCTGCGGACGACGTCGGTGCGCGCCGCCCTCGATGAGGGGGCGATGGATGCCGCGGCGCGCTCGCTCGTCGGGCTCCACGACTTCGCCGCCTACTGCAAGCCCCGCGACGAGGCCACCACGATCCGCACGCTGCTCGAGTTCGACTGGCGCCGCGACGAACGCGGCGTCCTCGTCGCCAACGTCAAGGCCGACGCCTTCTGCCACAGCATGGTGCGTGCGCTCGTCGGCGCGTGCGCCGCCGTCGGCGAGGGCCGCCTCGACATCGACGACGTCGCCGAGATCCGCGACGCCCGTGAACGCGTGCCCGACGTGAAGGTCCTCGCCGCCCGGGGGCTCACCCTGACCGAGGTCGGCTACCCCGTCGACGACCTGCTCGCGCAGCGCGCCGAGCAGACCCGTGCGCGCCGCGACGCCGACTGATCAGAACGCCGGCTGCACGCCGCCCTGCGCGTCGCGGAACCGCTGCCACGCCGCGAGCACCCGGCCCAGGCCGGCGGCGGTCTCGCGGTCGTCGTCGCGGGCGGGATGGGCGACGGCATCCTGCACCGTCCTGGCCGCCTGCTCGAGTGCTCGCGCGCGTTCGACGACCGCGCGTCGGTGCTGCACCTCGGCGTCCGTCGCGGCGTACTCGGCGCGCAGTGCCGCCCGGGTGGGCTCGTCGAGTCGCATGGGCCACAGGTTCTTCTCGAGCGCCTTCGCGGCATGCCCGCGCGCGGTTTCGGCGACCCGCAGCTCGCGTTCGGCGTCGAGGCGGGCGGTGATGCTCGCCGCGAGCGCGCCGGAGAGGTCCGACGTGAGATCCTCGTCGCCGTTGTAACGGGGCGCGCCGGCGTCGACGAGACGCGAGGCGTTCCGGCGGGCCGGGCGACGTGCGTGGTGAGCGGTGGTGGTCATTGCTTTTTCTCCCTCGGGATCCGGGCCCGGGCGACGCCGATGCGTCCGCTCCGAGTGTTCTGTGTGTTGCCCGGACGACATGCCCTCGTCATGTGTCCGCCGTAGTGTGGAGTCGATATGAGGGTGATTTCGTACAACCTGCGCAAACATCGCGCGGCGAGCGAGCTCGAGGGGCTCGTCGAGCGCCACAGTGCCGACGTGCTGTGCCTGCAGGAGGCCGACACCACCGACATCCCGTCGCACATCGGTGGTCTGCGCCTGGCGGACGCGACCTCGCGCAACCGGTTGGGACTCGCCGTCTACTACAGCGAGAACACCTATCGCGCCGTGGAGACCCGCTCGCTGGCGCTGAAGAAGTCGCTGCACGACCACGTGCTCAAGCCCGCCGAGGAGCGGATGCTCGGGGTTCGGCTGCACGACATCGACGCCGGGCGCGAGGTCATCGTCGCCTCGTTCCACGCCGCCCCGCTGACGGCGCTCAATTCGCTCCGTCGACACCAGATCCGCGCGGCCCTGAGCGAGCTCGGTCAGCTCGGCGAGGGACTGCCCGCGCTCATGGTCGGCGATTTCAACTACCCGGTCTTCAAGGAGAACCTCGGGCAGAGGGTGCGCGAGCAGGGCTACGAGCTGACGCTGAGCGACTCGCGCACGTACACGCGCTACCGCTTCTTCCGCGGCCACTACGATTTCGCGACGTCGATCGGCTTCGACATCGATCGTGTGCGCACGCTGCCGCAGGGCCTCAGCGACCACCTGCCGATCCTCGTGACGGCGCGGGTGTCGGAGTCCCGACGCCCGGTCGGCGCGGCCTGACGGCTCAGCGCAGCGTCGGATCCGCCTCGGTCCATTTCTCCACGCCCTGGACGACCCAGAACGCGAAGAACAGGACGAGGGCGGATGCCTCGACGACGAGCACGAGCGACGCGCCCCCGCCCACCGAGCTGAGGACCGCATACGCGACCAGCACGCCGACCAGCAGCAGCGCGATCGCGCTGTAGAGCACCCGGTAGACGGGTATCGGGGGAGTGCCCGCGCGGGGGAAGGCGGCCAGCACCGCGACGGCGGCGAAGAGGGCGAAGAACCCGATCGTCGCGACGAAGTGCCCCTGCGCGAGGAAGGCCTCGCGCGCGAGGAACCAGGTGCCGCCCACCGTCGCCAGCACCACGACCGAGACGGCGAGCGTGCCCCACACCACCGCGAGCGACAGCTGCCGCAGCAGGCCCAGCAGCAGCACGATCGACACCACGACACCACCGACGGCGAGATAGGTCAGCACGCCGTTGGCGGCATCCGCCTCGTACGCCGGAGGGAAGCACCGGAATCGGCAGGGCACGTCGACACCCGGCACCGTGCCCGGTGCGAGCGTCGTCGGCACGAGCGCGATGAGCGGTGCGAACAGCGCCGCCGCGTCGAGCAGCGCGCGCTCGAGCCCCCGTCCTGACAGTGCGAGCAGGGCGAGGGATGCCGCCACCAGTGCGCCCACGAACGCGTTGCGCGCGGGGGAGTAGTAGTAGTCGCTCACCGACGTGAGCCAGCCGACCTCGGTCGCGGCGAAGGCGACCGCGGCGAAGATGACCACCACTGTGCCGGCGATGCCGATGCGCAGGTAGCGGTAGGTTCTCTCGAGCGACGTGGAAGGATCGGCGCTCGACATGGCCCGGACGCTATCGCCGCCCCCGGGGCGTGTCAATCCGCGGCCGGCGCCGGTTTGGGGCGAGGCGCGACATGGCGTAGACTCTCTCTTTGGTGTGCGGCTCAGCTGACCCGGCACCACGAACGTGAGCCCTCCACTGGCGTGTTCGGCGGCCATCGGTCGCGGAACCACCCCGGAGTGGGATTCACGAACATCTCCGTTCGATCAAGAAAGCAGCACTACTGTGACGCGCACTTACACCCCCAAGGCTGGCGAAGCTCAGCGCGAGTGGCTCATCATCGACGCCACCGACGTCGTCCTCGGCCGCCTCGCGAGCCAGGCCGCCGTCCTGCTCCGCGGCAAGCACAAGCCGACGTTCGCCAACCACATCGACCAGGGCGACTTCGTCATCATCATCAACGCCGAGAAGGTCGCGCTGACGGGCCAGAAGCTCGAGCAGAAGAAGGCCTACCGCCACTCGGGCTACCCGGGCGGCCTGAAGTCGGTCACCTACGACGAGCTCATCGCGAAGAACCCCGAGCGCGCCGTCGAGAAGGCGATCCGCGGCATGCTGCCCAAGAACAGCATCGGCGCGCAGCAGCTCACCAAGCTCAAGGTCTACCGCGGCGCCGAGCACCCCCACGGTGCCCAGCAGCCCAAGACCTTCACCATCGACCAGGTCGCCCAGTAAGCGCCGCTTCCAGATCTAAGGACAACCTCGTGGCGAACATCGAAGAGACCACCCCCTCCACCTACTCGACCGAGACCCCGGCCGACCAGACCGCCGCCGCCGTGGCAGCCGAGCGCCCCGTGCTCTCGGTCCCCGGTGCGGCCGTCGGTCGTCGCAAGCAGGCCATCGCCCGCGTGCGCATCGTCCCCGGCTCGGGCCAGATCACGGTCAACGGCCGCACGTTCGAGGACTACTTCCCGAACAAGCTGCACCAGCAGCTCGTGCGCGACCCGTTCACCGTGCTCAACCTCACCGACGCGTACGACGTCATCGCCCGCATCTCGGGCGGCGGCCCCTCGGGCCAGGCCGGCGCGCTGCGCCTCGGCATCGCCCGCTCGCTGAACGGCGTCGACGAAGAGAACAACCGCGCCACCCTCAAGAAGGCCGGCTTCCTCTCGCGTGACGCTCGCGTCAAGGAGCGCAAGAAGGCCGGACTCAAGAAGGCCCGCAAGGCGCCTCAGTACTCGAAGCGCTGATCGGGACCGATCCGATGCCGCTTTTCGGCACGGACGGGGTGCGGGGGCTGGCCAACGGCCCCCTCACC
>JBEVLS010000267.1:0-5790 GCA_040509015.1 Microbacterium sp. | reverse complement strand
CACGGAGAAGGCGACGATCATGGGAACCTCCGGTTCAAGGGACGACGGCGAAAGACCGCCGGCGGACGGGCACACGGACGAGACGCACGACCATCCACGCCAGCATCGCGACCAGCAGCGCGTTGCGGACGGTGAGGATCGCGACGGCGACGGGGTCGGGGATCAGGAGCATCCCGTACGTCAGCGGATACACCAGCTGCGTGAGGAACGCCGCGACGAGACCTGCCAGGGCCGGCGCGTTCCACCGGCGCCGGTCGATGACGAGGCCGAACACGAGCGGCGCGATGATCCACGTGAGGTACTGCGGCGAGCCGACCTTGTTCAGCACGATGAAGGCCAGCACGAGGCTCAGCGCGAGCGGCGGGAAGAGCGCGAGGAACGTCGCGCCGCGCCAGGCCTTGAAGGATCCGACCGCGACGATCGCGGCCATCCCCACGATCAGGATCGGCGTCATCACGGCGATGACAGTGTCGACACCGGATCCGGTGACCTGGAAGGTCAGGATGTCGTAGTCGTAGTAGAGGTACGAGCCGCCGACCTCGGCGACCGCCTGCCAGAGATAGAGCATGCTGACGGGCGCTTCGAGCTGCAGCCCGCGGTCGGTCTGCCCCGTGACGAACCCGAGCGCGTGCGCCGCACCACCCGCGGCGGCGACGGAGACCAGGGTGAGCGCGCTCACGACGGCCGCGCCGCCGATGATCGACCCGCGTCGACGCACCGCGATGAGCGCCGCGGCGAGGAGTGCCGCGGGCCAGACCTTGATCCACGTGGCGACGGCGAGCAGCGCCGACGCGATCCAGGGTCGGCCGATCAGCCACAGGCATCCGGCGATCGCGAGGGGGACGGTGATGCCGTCCAGGCGGTACATCCCGACCGGGCCGAGCAGCAGGATGAAGCCCAGCCAGAACCACGCGGCGACCGAGCGCCCGCGCGAGCGTCCGCGGCCCACGAGCAGCGCGAACGCGAGCGCGTCGCAGATCGTGACCAGCAGCGCCCAGGCGACCTCGTAGCCCGCGATCCACTCGATCCCCAGCGCGAACAGCATCGGGACGAGCGCGACCGGCGGGTAGATCCAGGCCTCGGTCACGCCCGGGATGCCGTTGCCCTCGACGACCTGGCGCACCCACGGCTCGTAGACGAAGTAGACGTCGCCCATGGGCTGGTTGGGATAGACGAAGCCGAGCCACGCCACGAGGAGGTGGACGGCGGCGAACGCGATCCACAGCACCGCGCGTCTCGACACGCCCTCCATCGTAGGGCGGGCTCACTCGCCGCCGAGCACCTCGGCGACGGCGCGCGGCAGACTGTCCGCGACGTCGAGTGCGGTGATCGGGCCGCCGGCGCGACCGAGAGCGGATGCCGCGATCCCCGCCGCGCGATTGTGCAGCCACGCCGCCGAGGCGGCCAGCGCCGCGTGGTCGCCGTCGGGGCTCGACGCGAGGAGCGCGCCGAGGGCTCCCCCGAGCACGTCGCCGGTTCCGGCGGTCGCCAGCCAGGGGGTGTCGACCGCCACGCGGAGCACCGCGCCGTCCGGCGAGACCACGATCGTCGTCGCCCCCTTCAGCAGCACGACGCCTCCGAGTGCGCGGGCCGTCTCGGTCGCGGCGTCCACGCGGTCCCCCGATCCGGAGAGTCCGAGCGCTGCGCGCAGCTTCGCGTGCTCGCGGTCGTGGGGCGTCACGATGATCGGGGCCTGCGCGCCCGGCGCGAGGTCCAGCGCCCCCGCGTCCACGACCACGGGCTCGGCGCCCGAGAGGATGCCGCGCAGCGCCGCCGTCTCGTCGGGCGTCCGGGCCGCCGCATCCGTCCCCGACCCGATCAGCCACGCCTGCACCCGGCCGTCCGCCGTCACGGTCTCGGGTCTGCGGGCGAGCACGAGGTCGCGCGCCGGCCCGACGTAGCGCACCATGCCCAGGCCCGTCCGCCACGCCGCCTCCACGCCGAGCACCGCTGCGCCCGGATACGCGACGGAGCCGGTGCGCACCCCGAGCACGCCCCTGGAATACTTGTCGTCGGCGGCCGTCGGCGTCCGCAGGGCACGGGCCACGTCGCGCGCGCTCCAGTCACCGTTCATGGCCACACCCTATCCGCGGAGCCGCATGCCCCACCTGTTCTCGCCCCTCACGGTCGGCGACGTCACGATGCGCAATCGCCTGTGGGTCGCGCCGATGTGCCAGTACAGCGCCGTCGACGGCGTGCCTCAGGAATGGCACCACACCCATCTGGCCCAGTTCGCCTCCGGAGGCGCAGGTCTGGTCATGGCCGAGGCGACCGCGGTCTCGCCCGAAGGCCGCATCAGCCCCGAGGACGCGGGGATCTGGACCGACGCCCAGCGCGACGCGTGGGCGCCGATCGCCGCGGCGATCCGCTCGCGCGGCGCCGTCGCCGGCATGCAGCTCGCCCACGCCGGGCGCAAGGGCTCGACGTGGTCTCCGCTGATCGCAGGAGCGTACGGCTCCGTGGCGCCGCGCGACGGCGGGTGGGCCCCTGTCGCACCCTCCGCGGTCGCCTTCGAGGGGTACGCCCGGCCGGTCGCGCTCGATCTCTCCGGCATCGACGCCGTGGTCGCCGACTTCGCGGCCGCCGCGCGACGAGCAGCGGAGGCGGGATTCCAGGTCGTCGAGGTGCACGCGGGCCACGGGTACCTGCTGCACCAGTTCCTCTCGCAGCTCGCCAATCGACGCACCGACGAGTACGGGGGGTCGCTCGAGAACCGCGCCCGACTGCTGCTCCGCGTCGTCTCGGCCGTGCGCGAGGCCGTGCCCGACCTGCCGGTCTTCGTGCGCCTGTCGGGCACGGACTGGACCGCGGGCGGCTGGACGATCGAAGAGACCACCGTCGTCGCCGGGTGGGCCGCCGAGCGCGGCGCCGACTTCTTCGACATCTCGAGCGGAGGCGCGGTGCCCGGGGAGCGGATCCCCGTGAGCCCCGGCTACCAGGTGCCGTTCGCCGCGCACGTTCGGCGCGGCGCCGGACTCGCCGTGAGCGCCGTCGGCCTCATCGTCGACGGGCGCCAGGCCGAGGCGATCCTCGAGGCGGGCGACGCAGACGCGATCATGGCGGGGCGGGAATGGCTGCGCGATCCGCACTTCGCCCTGCGCGCGTCGCTCGAACTCGGCGTGCAGCTCCCCTACTGGCCCATCCAGTACGCGCGGGCGCGCCGCACACTCTGAGCGTTCCGGATGCCGCGGCGCGCGGCATCCGGAACGGGCTCAGTAGCCGCGCCGCCTCGTCGCGTCCTGCACTTCGCCGACGAGCTCTTCGAGGATGTCCTCGAGGAACAGCACGGCCGTCGTCTCACCCGTCGTCGATCGCACCTGCGCGAGGTGGCGTCCGGCGCGTCGCATGAGCGCCAGGGCGTCCTCGAGGTCGGTGGTCTCGAGCACCGGCACCATGTGATGGATGCGCTTGGACGGCAGGGGGCGTGCGACCTTCGCCGCGGCATCCGAGCCCTCTGCGGCCCGCAGGATGTCCTTGAGGTGCACGTAGCCGACGGGCGCGCCGTCGTCGCCGACGATCACGTAGCGCGAGAAGCCGTGCTTGGCGACCGCGCGCTCGATCTCGTCGGGCGTCGTCGCCTGCGGCAGCGTCACGAGGTCCGCGAGCGGCACCGCGACGTCCTTGGCCTTCTTGTCGGTGAACTCGAGCGCCGCCGAGACGGCGCCGGACGAGTCATCGAGGACGCCCTCGATGCGCGACTGGTTCACGATGGTCGCGACCTCGTCGAGCGTGAAGGTCGAGGCGGCCTCGTTCTTCGGCTCGACGCGGAACAGCCGCAGGATGTGGTTCGCGACCCAGTTGAGCACCGAGATGACGGGGTAGAAGATCTTCGACACCCACACGAGCGGGGTCGCCAGCATCAGCACGGCACGGTCCGGCACCGAGAACGCGAGGTTCTTCGGCACCATCTCGCCGAACACCACGTGCAGGTACGACACGAGCAGCAGCGCCACGATGAACGCGATGACGTCGACCGTTCCTTCGGCCAGGCCCGTGAGTCCGAGCGGCTCGGCCAGCAGGTGGTGGATCGCGGGCTCCGAGACGTTCAGGATCAGCAGCGAGCAGATCGTGATGCCGAGCTGGCTCGTCGCGAGCATGAGCGTCGCGTGCTCCATGGCGTACAGCGCGGTCTTCGCCGAGCGCGAGCCCTTCTCGGCGAGCGGCTCGATCTGCGAGCGCTTCGCGGAGATGACGGCGAATTCGGCGCCGACGAAGAAGGCGTTCGCGATGAGGAGCACGAACAGCCAGGCGATTCCGGCCCAGTCGTTCATCGACGCTCACCTCCTTCGGCGACCGACAGGTCGTCGGCGGCCTCCGGCAATGCGGTCGGCGTGAACTTGACGCGGTCGACGCGTCGGCCGTCCATGCGCTGCACTTCGATGGTCCCGTCCTCGACCTCGAGCGTGTCGCCCGCGACGGGGATCCGCTCGAGGACGCTCATGATGTAGCCGCCGACGGTGTCGTAGACGTCGCCTTCGGGGATGCGGATGCCGGAGCGGTCCCGCAGCTCGTCCGGTCGGAGTTCGCCGGGGAAGACGATCGCGTCGGCCGAGCGGACGATGCCGGCCCGCCGTCGGTCGTGCTCGTCGAGCACTTCGCCGACGATCTCCTCGACGAGGTCCTCGAGCGTCACGACGCCCGCCGTGCCGCCGTACTCGTCGACGACGACCGCCATCTGGTAGCCGCGCGAGCGCAGCTCCGACATGAGCGAATCGAGGTGGACCGCCTCGGGGACCCGCAGCGGCTCGGTGGCTAGCGCCGCGGCGGGCACGTCCGACCGGCGGTCGCGAGGCACGCTCACGGCGGCCTTGAGGTGCACGATGCCGATGATGTCGTCCATGTCGTCGTCGTAGACCGGGAAGCGGCTGTGGCCCGTGCGGCGCGCGAGCTGGATGACGTCCTCAGCCGAGTCGTCGGCTGCCAGAGCGTGGATGCTCGGGCGCGGAGTCATGACGTCGGCGGCGGTGAGGCGCGCGAAGGTCAGGGTGCGGTCGAGCAGCGACGCGGTGTCCTCCTCGAGGACGCCGGCGCTCGCCGAGCGGCGCACGAGGCTCGAGAGCTCCTCGGCGGTGCGGGCGCCCGAGAGCTCCTCCTTCGGCTCGATGCCGATGAGGCGCAGGATGCCGTTGGCGCTGCCGTTGAGCACGGCGATCGCCGGACGGAAGACCATCGTGAACGCCGTCTGGAACGGGATGACGAGCTTGGCGGTCTGGCGCGGGACGGCCAGGGCGAAGTTCTTCGGCACGAGCTCGCCGAGGATCATCGAGAAGATCGTGGCCGTCGTGATCGCGATGACGACGGCGAAGGGGCTCGCGAAACCCTCCGGCCATCCCCACCCGGCGAAGACCGGGCGCAGGAGGTTCGAGATCGCGGGCTCCATCGTGTAACCCGTGAGGAGCGTCGTCAGCGTGATGCCCAGCTGTGCGCTGGACAGGTGCGTCGACGTGATCTTCAGGGCCGCGATGGTCATCGCGAGACGGGTCTCGCCCGCTTCGCGGCGCCTCTCGAGTTCGGCGCGGTCCAGATTGACCAGCGCGAACTCGCTCGCGACGAAGAGTCCGGTTCCGATTGTGAGCAGCAGCCCCACGCCCAGCATGACGTAATCCATCAGGCATCACCCCCGATCGAGCGGGATGAGGGAACGCGGGGCCTGTGTCTACTGGGAGGGTCGTCCATCGTCCGCACAGTCTACGGGACGATGGCCCGACGGATGCCGGTGCCCACCGGCATCCGGAGTCGTCACCAGCTGACGGGGAGCGCCTTGCCCGCTTCGTAGCCCGCGGCGGACTG
>JBEVLS010000266.1:0-3535 GCA_040509015.1 Microbacterium sp. | reverse complement strand
GATAGAACGCGTTCGAGACGCCGTGACGGCCGGGGCCCCGTTCGATCGCGTCCGAGCGGCGCAGCGCGCCGAGCTTGTCGCAGATGGCGAGGATGTTGTGCTTCTCGTGCGTGGCGAAGCACACGTGGTGCATGCGCGGACCGTCGCCGCCGGTCATGGCGGTGTCATGGACGGTGGGCTTGCGGCGCATCCATGCTGCGTAGACCGTGCCCTCTTCGTCCTGGATGTCTTCGGTGACGCGGAAGCCCAGCGACTGCATGAAGTTGACCGCGCGCGGCACATCGGGAGTGATCTGGTTGAAGTGGTCGAGGCGCACGAGCTCGCCCGGCGAGTAGAGGTCGTACCGCCACGACAGACGCTCCTGGTGCTCGGTGGCGAAGAAGAACTCGTACGGGAAGCCGAGGGGATCGATCACCCGCACCGAGTCGCCGATGCCCTTCGTGAACCCGTTCGGCTCGCGCCGCACGTCGCAGCCGAGCTCGGTGTAGAACGCCACCGCCTTGTCGAGGTCGTCATCGCTGCGCACCCGGTACGAGAACGCCGCGACGGCGGCGATCGGCCCCTGACGGAGCACGAGGTTGTGGTGGATGAACTCCTCGGTCGAGCGCAGATAGATCGCCTCGTCGTCCTCTTCGGTGACGTGCAGTCCGAGGATGTCGACGTAGAAGATGCGGGAGGCCGCGAGGTCGGTCACGACCAGCTCCATGTACGCGCAGCGCAGGATGTCGGGCGCCGGGCTCGTCGGCGTGGGAATGGGGTCGTCGGAGAGGATCGGCGCCTCCTGGCTCACGTAGAAGCCGGAGGAGGTCAGGGTCATGTCGTCGCGGTGGCTCATGTCATGCGTCCTTGCGTGCGTGGGCTGTCAGTGTCCGGAGGGCGCGTCGCCCTTGCCGAAGGTGGGGTTGTGTGCCGGGCCGAGCGTGATGTGCACGGCCTGCTGGTCGGTGTAGAAGTCGATCGAGCGGTAGCCGCCCTCGTGCCCGAGGCCCGAGGCCTTCACACCTCCGAACGGGGTGCGGAGATCCCGCACGTTGTTCGAGTTCAGCCACACCATGCCGGCCTCGATCGCCTGCGAGAAGTTGTGCGCGCGCTTGAGGTCGCTCGTCCACACGTAGGCGGCGAGGCCGTACTTCACGCCGTTCGCCAGTGCGAGGGCCTCGTCGTCGGTGTCGAAGGGGGTGATGGCGACGACCGGTCCGAAGATCTCCTCCTGGAAGATGCGCGCGTCGGACGCGACGTCGGCGAACACCGTCGGCTGCACGAAGTTGCCGGTCGGGAAGCCCTCGGGGCGTCCGCCGCCGGCCACGAGCCGCCCTTCGGTCTTGCCGATCTCGATGTACGACATCACCTTCGCGAAGTGCTCCGGATGCACGAGAGCGCCGACCTCGGTCGCCGCGTCCTGCGGGTCGCCGACGATGACGCGCGCGGCCTGGGCGGCGTACCGCTCCACGAACTCGTCGTAGACGGAGCGTTCGACGAGGATGCGGGACCCCGCCGTGCAGCGCTCGCCGTTGAGGGAGAAGACGCCGAAGATCGTGGCGTCGATCGCGGCGTCGAGGTCGGCGTCGGCGAAGACCACGGCGGGCGACTTGCCTCCGAGCTCCATCGAGAGGCCCTTGAGGAACGGCGCGGCGTTGCCGAAGATGAGCTGCCCGGTGCTGCTCTCGCCCGTGAACGAGATGAGCGGCACGTCGGGGTGCTTCACGAGCGCGTCGCCGGCATCCTCACCCAGACCGTTGACGAGGTTGAAGACGCCCTTCGGGAGGCCCGCTTCTTCGAAGATGCCCGCCCACAGCGACGCGGACAGCGGCGTGAACTCGGCGGGCTTGAGCACGACGGTGTTGCCCGTCGCGAGCGCGGGGCCGAGCTTCCACGACTCCAGCATGAACGGCGTGTTCCACGGCGTGATGAGGCCGGCCACGCCGATCGGCTTGCGGTTGACGTAGTTGATCTGGCGACCGGGCACCTTGAAGGCGTCGTCCGTCTGGGCGACGATCAGGTCGGCGAAGAAGCGGAAGTTCTCGGCCGCGCGACGTGCCTGACCCAGCGCCTGCGTGATCGGAAGGCCGGAGTCGAAGGACTCCAGCTCGGCGAGCCGGGCGTCGCGGGATTCGACGATGTCGGCGACGCGGTGGAGGATCCGCGAGCGCTCGCGCGGCAGCATCCGCGGCCACGGGCCCTCGGTGAACGCGCGTCGCGCCGCGGCGACGGCGAGGTCGATGTCGGCCTTCTTGCCGGCCGACGCCTGCAGGTAGGTCTCGTTCGTGACGGGATCGAGCACGTCGAACGTGTCGCCGTCCTGCGAGTCGACGAATGCGCCGTCGATGTAGTGCTGGATGCGGCCCGGCAGATCCGCCGGGATGTGCCGCGTCGTCGTGGCTGCGTCGGTCATGAGAGTCTCCTTCGGGGAACGTCAGTACGTCGGGAGGCCGAGGGCCTCGTCCGGGTGCTCGTGGATCATGTAGGCGTCGAGGGTCGCCGATCGGTGTCGGCGGGCCGCTCTCTCGATCTCGCCGAGAGGGGCGCCGCGCTCGATGAGCTGCAGGATGTTCTCGTGTTCGCGCACCGATTCGGAGGCGCGTCCGGGCACGAAGCTGAACGTCGAATCGCGCAGGTGGCCGAGGCGGGCCCACTCGGAGTTCACGAGATCGAGCAGCCGCGGGTTCGGGCACGTCGAGAACAGGGCGGCGTGGAACTCCTGATTGAGCCGCGTGAAGGCGCGGGGGTCGAAGTGATCGAGCGTCTCGACCATGAGGTCGTTGATCGCTCTGGCTCGACGGATGTCGTCGGGGGTGAGGCTACGGGCGGACAACGCCGTCGCCGAGCCCTCGAGGATCGACAGGGCCTGCATGCTGTGCCGATATTGAGTGTCGTCGACCATCGAGACCCGCGCCCCGACGTTCCGCTCGAACATCACGAGGCCCTCGGCCTCGAGCTGACGGATCGCTTCGCGCACCGGAACGACGCTCATGTCGAGCTCGCCGGCGATCGTTCCGAGCACGAGACGGTAGCCCGGTGTGAACTCCTGGCTCGCGATGCGCTCCTTGACCCAGTGGTACGCCTGCTGCGACTTGCTGCGGGTGTCGGCGGTCATCGCGACCTCTCGTACGTCGCACGCCACTCGGCGTTCATCGGGAAGAGTCCGTCGACGGGGTGGCCCTCGGCGACCCGTGCGGCGATCCAGGCGTCCTCGTCCTCCTGGGCCAGTGCCGCGTCGGCGACCTCTTCGGCGATGCCGGGCGGGATGACGATCACACCGTCGGCGTCGCCGACGATGACGTCTCCGGGCTGCACGGTCGTGCCGCCGCATCCGATCGTCACATCGTGGTCCCACGGCACGTGCTTGCGCCCGAGGACGGCGGGGTGCGCTCCGGAGGTGTAGACGGGGATGCCGACGGCGGTCACGGCGTCGGCGTCGCGGACGCCGCCGTCGGTGACGATCCCCGCGGCACCGCGGGTGCGGGCGCGGATGGCGAGGATGTCGCCGAGCGTGCCGGACCCCGTCTCGCCGCGGGCCTCGATGACGATGACCTCG
>JBEVLS010000265.1:0-3636 GCA_040509015.1 Microbacterium sp. | reverse complement strand
CGATCCGGTCGTCACGGCGCTCAAGGCGTCGGCGAGATTCGCGGAGGCCGTCGAGCCGGCCGTCGGTCTGTACGAGGAGCCGCCGACGACGGCGCTCGAGATCTCGACGCCCTGGGCGGATGTGCGGCTCACGACGCAGGAGTGGGCGGACGCGTTCGGCGCGGCCGATCCGGGGACTCCGCACAACGAAGCGCGCGACCAGGTGTGGGACGAGCTCGTCGAGATCCTCGTCGACAAGCACGCCGAGTTCGATGCGCCCGAGGGAGCGCTCCGCCGCGCGCTGACACGCGACGAGGACCTATCGCGGGCCTTCGCGCGTGCGTGGCCCCTGCTCGACGCCCGCGTGGTGCTGGCCGACCTGTGGTCGGTCCCGGCCTACCTGCGCCGCTGCGCGCCCTGGTTGTCACCCGACGACGTGCAGCGCCTGCAGCGCGACGAACCGCGCGCGTGGACCGACGCCGACCTGCCGCTGCTGGATGCGCTGCGACAGCGGATCGGCGACCCCGAGGCGTCCTCGCGCCGCCGACGGAATGAGGCGCTGGCCGCCGAGGAGCGCGAACAGCGCGACCGCGTCGTCGACGAGCTCATCGCCGCGGACGACTCGGAGCTCATGCTGATGTCGATCCTGCGCGGGGAGGACGCCCGCAACTCGCTCGCCGACGACGCCGGTTTCGTCGGCGATCCCGAGATGCTCGCCGGACCGTTCGCCCACGTGATCGTCGACGAAGCGCAGGAGCTGACGGATGCCCAATGGCAGATGCTCATCCGACGGTGCCCGTCGCGCAGCTTCACGATCGTGGGGGACCGTGCTCAAGCGCGCCACGGGTTCCCCGAGTCGTGGAGCGAGCGTCTGGACCGTGTCGGGTTCCGTCACGTGACGCTCGCGACCCTCGACGTGAACTACCGCACACCGGCCGAGATCATGGCCGTCGCCGAACCCGTGATCCGCGTCGCCCTTCCCGACGCCAACGTGCCGACATCCATCCGCGAGTCGGGTATCCCGGTCATGTACGGCAGACGGGCGGAGCTCGACGGCATCCTCACCGCGTGGCGTGCGGCGAATCCCGAAGGCACGGCGTGCGTCATCGGGGACCCCGCGCATCCCGAGACCGGGCGCATCCGCTCGCTCACGCCCGAACTGGCCAAAGGCCTCGAGTTCGACCTCGTGGTGCTCGTCGAGCCCGAGCGCTTCGGGACAGGCATCGAGGGTGCGGTCGACCGCTACGTCGCGATGACGCGCGCGACGCGCGAACTGGTCGTCCTGACCGCGTGAGCGTTCAGCTCCGCGGCCACTCCACGAGGATGAGTCCCTGCTTCGTGTCCGCCAGCGAGACGGCGCCGTCGGTGAAGAGGTACGTCATGCCGTACCCGTCCTCGTCGACGGCGATCGTCGTCTCGGGGTTCTCGGTGAGGTAGACGCCCTCGGGAGCCTCTTCACGGATCCAGCCCTGGCCGACGAGCGAGTCCTGCGCCTCGGCGGCCACCTCGTCGAGGATGGGCGCCCAGCCGTAGAACTGCAGATGGTCCCCGGCGGGGGCGTCGAAATCGGCCCAGCGACACGTCAGCCCATCGGGGATCTCGAACTCGCCGATGTAGAACTTGTCGGCCTGCACCGTCCACCCGACGCTCTCGAAGTCGGCGACGGTCGAGTCGGGGATGATCGTCTCGCACGTCGGATCGGCCTCGGGCGCCTCGGTCTCGGCCGTGGTGGGTTCGGGCGAGGGGGCACTGGGCGACGGCGCGGCCGTCTCGCTCGCGGTGGGTTCGGGAGCGGGCGCGGCGCACGCCGTGGCGACGACGAGGGTGCCGGCGAGGACGAGCGCGGCGCCGAGGCGGGTGAAGGGGGACGACATCGAGAAGGCTCCGAACGTGGGGTGGGGAGTCAAGCGGGGGAGGACGGATGCAGAAGGTCGAGGAATGCGTCGTGGAGCACGCCGTTCGTCGCGAGCGATGACCGCTCGCCGATCGTGTGCGAGCCGGAGTAGGCGCTGAACGAGCCGCCGGCCTCGACGACGATGGGAACGAGCGCGGCGATGTCGTACTCCTTCACGCCGAACTCCGCGACGAGCTCGAGACGCCCCTCGGCCAGGAGCATGTAGGGCCACGCATCGCCGTAGCCGCGGTCGCGCCACACGGACGCGGTCAAGCGCTCGAGGGCGGCGAGCTCGCCGGCATCCCGCCACTGCTCGATGCTCTGAAAACTGACGCTCGCTCGCTCGATCGCATCGACGGTCGAGACCCCGATGCGCTTCGTCGCGCCGGCGGGCGTGTTCGTCCACGCGCCGTGGCCCGTGGCGGCCCACCAGCGGCGGCCGATCGCGGGCTGGCTGACGACCCCGACGCGCGGGATCCCGTCGATCACGAGGGCGATGAGAACCGTCCACATCGGAATGCCCTTGAGGTAGTTGTGGGTGCCGTCGATGGGGTCGATGATCCACTGACGGGCTCCGGAGCCGGTCGTGCCGAACTCCTCGCCGAGCACGCCGTCGTCGGGTCGCTCCGCCGTCAGGATCGCGCGGATCGCCTCTTCGGTCGCCAGGTCGGCGTCGGTCACGAACGTCGCGTCCGGCTTGGCCTGCACATCGAGATCGGGTGAATCGAATCGGGCCATGGATGCCGCGTCCGCCGCGTCCGCCAGTCGCAGCGCCAGGGCGAGATCCGCATGCAGATCCCCGTCGAACGGCGAGTCGAACGAAGGCTCGGTGGCGGGGGAGGTCACGGTCTCAAGGATAGGCGCCGGGATGGTGGCTCGATTTCCATGTGACGCGATCGTGATGCTAATGTTGACCCTCGGTTCGCCTCTTGCGAATCACGCACCTCTAGCTCAATCGGCAGAGCAACTGACTCTTAATCAGTGGGTTCTGGGTTCAAGTCCCAGGGGGTGCACCACCACCGAAACCGCCTCCCGCAGATCACCGCGGGAGGCGGTTCGTCTTCCCCTCACGAGGCAGGGGCGTGGCGTCCATCGCCGAGCCGGCCGCTCCTGTGGCGGATCGGCCGTCGCAACAGCCCTCCGGCGATGCGCGGTGGCGGGTGCCGTGAGCGGCCCGCCCCGGACGGCCGTCAGGCGGCGTCGCCGATCAGGACCGCGGCGGCCTCGTCGGCGGCATCCGCCTCGCGCACGTCGATGCGTGCCAGGGTGCGGCGGCCGATCGCGATCGTGATGGCGGCGATGACGACGGATGCCGCGGCGAAGACGTAGGGGACCGTCGGTCCGAACGCGTGCCACAGGAGCGCCGCGATCGGGGGAGCGGCCGCGCCGCCGAGGAACCGCACCGCCGAGTACGCCGACGATGCGACCGAGCGGGGGAGGTCGGTGGCCTCCATGACGGACTCGGTGAGGATCGTGTTCATCACGCCGAGGAGCAGACCGCCCACGACGATGCACACCACGAGAGCGGCGGGATCGTTCACGAGGATCCCCGCCACGACGAGGTCGACGGCGAGCAGCGGCAGGGTGATGAGCATGGCGGTCGTGCGCGGCATCCAGCGCAGAAGCAGCGGCGCGACCCAGACGCTCGTCACGGCCAGCGCGACGCCCCAGCCGAAGAACGTGAGGCCGATCCCGAGGGCGCCGAAGCCGAGCGGGAACGGCGAGAACGCCAGCAGCACGAAGAATCCGATGTTGTAGAACAG
>JBEVLS010000264.1:0-23765 GCA_040509015.1 Microbacterium sp. | reverse complement strand
ACTCGCCCGAAGGGGCGGGGCGCGGCATCCGTCGTCTCAGGGACCGCGGTAGACGTCGAGGATCGTCGGCGCGCCCTCCGGGCGATGGACGACGACGATCTCGTCGCCCGCCTGTACGCGACCTCTCTGCACGACGCGCAGGTAGGGGCCGAGGCGCCGCTCGTCGGAGAAGCGCCGCACCCACCCGCGTTCGTCCGCGCCGCCGACCCAGCGCGCGAACGTCTGGCACGGCGTCCGCGGCATCGTCACCTCGACCTCGACGCGGTCGCCGATCCGCCAGCGCTCGCCGATCAGCGCCGCGTTCACGTCGATCCCCGTGGTGCGCAGGTTCTCGCCGAAGAAGCCGGGCGGCAGCTGCCGTCCGAGCTCGCTCTCCCAGAAGGCGGCGTCTTCGTCGGAGTACGCGTACAGCGCCTTGTCGAGACCGCCGTGGTGCTTGCGGTCGGCTTGGACATCGGCGTAGACGCCGTAGGGGCCGACCTTCACCGGCCCCTCGACCGCGTGCTTGTCGATCGCGGTGACGCCGATCGCACCGGTGTCCGGCAGCAGCTGACGGACCGTGCAGACGGCGACGAGGTGTGGCATCCGTCGATCCTACGCAGGATCGCGATCAGGCTTCCGTCAGGGCTGGAGGAACCCGACGAACGCGGGATCGCTCATCAGCGGCACCGCGAGGCAGATGCTCACGATGACGTACGCGACGACCGCGCCGACGATCGGGATCCACCACGAGATGCGGCCCGCCTTGAGCACGCGCCACGAGAGCACGGCGGTGAGGACGTAGATCGCGACCAGCACGACGGCGGCGATGACGCCCCAGGTCTGGGCGGCCGCCACATTCGTGAACTCGCCCGGGATCCCCATGATCTCCATCGCCCGCTCGACCACCGGGACGATGTCGAGATAGCTGAACGCCGAGAAGATCACGTTGACCGCGCCGAACGCCAGCAGCATGATCGTGACGAGCCGGTTCACCGGTGACACGGGTCGCGGGGCGACGGATGCCGCGGGCACGGCCGCAGGCCCGACGGGGACCTGAGCGGCCGTTGGCGCCACGGGCGCGACGCCCGCATCGAGCGCCTCGGTGACGTCCGGCACCTGGATGCGCGAGCGCTGCTCCTCGGGGGAGGCGTACTCGCCGTAGCGCGGGCGATCGCGGCCGTCCGGTCCGACCTCGGGTGCGAAATCGCTCACGAGCGGTTCCGACCGCCGAGCGCGCGCTCGTCGCGTGCACCGGTCGGGCTGGAGCGCAGTTCCTTGGGAAGCGAGAACAGGAGGTCTTCCTCGGCGGTCTTGACCTCTTCGACGTCGAGGTAGCCGGCCCCGGCGAGGTCCGAGAGGACCTCCTGGACGAGGACCTCGGGGACGGACGCGCCGCTGGTGACGCCGACCGTGGCGACGCCGTCGAACCAGGACTGCTCGATCTCGTCGGCGTAGTCCACGCGATACGCGGCCTTGGCACCGTATTCGAGGGCGACCTCGACGAGGCGGACGCTGTTGGAGGAGTTGGCCGAACCCACGACGATGACGAGGTCGGCATCCTTCGCGACCTTCTTGATCGCGACCTGACGGTTCTGGGTGGCGTAGCAGATGTCGTCCGACGGCGGATCCTGGAGCTGGGGGAACCGCTCGCGGAGTCGCCGCACGGTCTCCATGGTCTCGTCCACCGACAGCGTCGTCTGCGAGAGCCACACGACCTTCGAGGGGTCCTTCACGACGACCCGGTCCGCGTCGTCCGGAGAGTTGACGATCGTCACGTGATCGGGCGCCTCGCCCGCCGTGCCCTCGACCTCTTCGTGGCCGTCGTGGCCGATCAGAAGGATCTCGAAGTCGTCGCGGGCGAAGCGGACGGCTTCGCGGTGGACCTTCGTCACGAGGGGGCAGGTCGCGTCGATCGCCTGGAGCCCGCGATCGGCTGCCGCGTCGACGACCGCCGGCGAGACACCGTGGGCGCTGAACACGACGTGCGCACCGGGGGGCACTTCGTCGACCTCTTCGACGAAGATGGCGCCGGCGGCCTCGAGCTCGGTCACGACGTGGATGTTGTGCACGATCTGCTTGCGCACGTAGACCGGGGCGCCGTAGCGCTCCAGTGCCTTCTCGACGGCGACGACGGCGCGGTCCACGCCGGCGCAGTAGCCGCGCGGGGCGGCGAGGAGCACCCGCTTGTGTCCCTGCACCGGGATATCCTGAAGGCGCTCGCGCCGCCGGGGAATTCGGGGGACGGGCATGCGGACTGCCGGGGCTGCTGACGCAAGGCTCACATCCACGATTCTACGGGCGGGGTCCTGTGCATAGGCCGAGCCGCCACGGCATCGGCGCAAAAGGCCACCGGCACGAGAGGACCAGATGACGACGTTCCAGCCGGAGACCGTCCCGGGGCAGGCTCCCCCGCCCGATTCGGTGCCTCCCCGTGATTCGCGTCCCGACGCACCGACGTCCGTCGGGCGCCTCAACGACACGATCCGCGGATTCGTCCAGAACTGGGGCTCGGTGTGGGTCGAGGGCGAGATCACCTCGTGGAACCTGCGCGGCGGCAACGTCTTCGGGCGACTGAAGGACCTGACGACGGATTCGGCGATCTCGTTCCGCTTGTGGTCCTCCACCCGCGAGCGCCTGCCCGCCGACCTCAAGGTCGGCGATCACGTCATCGCCTGCGTGAAAGCCGACTACTTCATCAAGACCGGCGACTTCACCTTCGCGATCTCGGCCATGCGCCACGTCGGTCTCGGCGATCAGCTCGAGAAGCTCGAGAAGCTGCGCGCGCAGCTTCGGGCCGAAGGGCTCTTCGATCCGGCGCGCAAGAAGCGCATCCCCTTCCTCCCGCACCTCATCGGCCTGATCACGGGCGAGAACTCGGATGCCGAGAAGGACGTCCATCGCAACGCCGAACTGCGCTGGCCCGCCGTGCGCTTCCGCACGAAGCACGCCGCGGTGCAGGGCGACCGGTGCGTCCCTGAGACCATCGCGGCGCTGAAGGCACTCGACGCCGATCCCGACATCGACGTGATCGTCATCGCCCGAGGCGGCGGCGATCCGCAGACGCTCCTGGGATTCAGCGACGAGCGGCTCCTGCGGGCGGTGGCGGCGGCATCCACCCCCGTGGTCAGCGCGATCGGCCACGAGAACGACCGGCCCCTCCTCGACGACGTCGCCGATCTGCGCGCGTCGACGCCGACCGATGCCGCCAAGCGGCTCGTGCCGGACGTGGCGGAGCAGCGCGCGTTCGTCGGGCAGCTGCGCACGCGCCTGACCAATCGCCTCACCCAGCGCATCGGGCACGACATCGCCCAGCTCGAGCAGCTGCGCTCGCGTCCCGTCCTGCGCTCCCCCGAGTCGCTGCTGACGACGAGGTCGCACGAAGTCTTCCTGTCGGTGGCCCGCGGACGCGAGGTCGTCGACCGCGCCGTCGATGCACAGGCGCGGCGGACGGCCGAGCTCCGCGCGACGCTGCGTGCCCTCTCACCCGCATCGACCCTCGCTCGCGGCTACGCCATCGCGCATCTGACCGACGGGGTGATCGTGCGGGATGCCGCGCAGGCACCCGCGGGCGCCTCGGTCGTCGTGACGGTGGGCGAAGGCTCGTTCGCGGCCCGGTCCGAGGGCGAGATCGCCGAATCGGGTCCCGCTTAGAATGGACGGCATGACCGACTCGAGCGCCCCCGTCTCGGACCTCTCGTTCGAACAGGCGCGAGACGAACTCGTCCGCGTCGTCGCCGAACTCGAGCAGGGCGCACCCACGCTCGAGCACTCTCTGGCCCTGTGGGAGCGCGGCGAAGCACTCGCCGCACGCTGCGAGGAATGGCTGCTGGGCGCGAAGCGCCGGCTCGAGGCCGCCCGCGCCACCGCACCCGGCACGGAGGCCTGATGGCCCAGCGCGCCCCCCGCGTCGTCGCGGAGCTCGGCCGGCCCGAGACCCCCGACGAGACGGCCGATCGCAAGGCCGAATCCTCCCGGATACACCGGCAGAGCCAGAACACCCGCAACCTCGTCGCCGCTCTCATCGCCACCCTGGCGATCGTGCTGGTCATCATCTTCGCGGTGCCGCGCGGCACACCTCCCGCGGCCGATCCGATCGACGTCGCCGCCGCCGCCGAGCGCGTCTCGAGCTCCGAGGGCCGGCCCGTCGTCGCCCCCGAGACGCCGGCCGGCTGGCTGGTCAACCGCGCCGGCATCGAGGGCGACGGGTCGGTCCGCACCTGGACGATCGTGTACGCGCCCGCCGACGAGGACGAACGCGGCTTCCTCCGTGTCGCCCAGGGCTTCGACGCCGACGAGGCGTGGCCCTCGCGCGTGCTGTCGGGCGCTGGGGTGACCGACACCGTCACGATCGACGGCGTCCGGTGGGAGTCGTACGAGGTCGACCCCGCGCGCGCCGGCAACATCTCGGTCGCCCTGTCGACCACGGTCGGCGACGACACCGTGCTGATCTACGGCGCGGCCGCAGACGCGAAGCTCGACGAAGTCGCGGCATCGGTCTCGGCCGACATCACGAGACTCCGAGAGGGATCCGAATGAGCGACGCGCGTTCTCCGCAACAGGTCTGGGACGAGATGCGCCGCGGCAACGCGAGGTTCGTCGCGGGTGAGCCCCGCCACCCCCGTCAGGACGTCGAGCGCCGCAACGAACTGGCCGGCGGTCAGCGACCTACGGCCGCGCTCTTCGGCTGCTCCGACTCGCGCCTGGCCGCCGAGATCATCTTCGACGAAGGCCTCGGCGACCTCTTCGTCGTGCGCAACGCCGGACAGGTCATCTCGGACTCCGTGATCGGCAGCCTCGAGTACGCGGTCGCCGTCCTCGAGGTTCCCCTCATCGTCGTCCTCGGCCACGACGCGTGCGGTGCCGTCAACGCGGCCATCGAGAGCACCCAGCTCGATGCCCCTGCGCTCCCCGCGCTCATCTGGCGCCAGATCGCCCCGATCGTGCCTGCCGCCCGGCGCGTGATCCGCGCGTCGCTCGTCGACGGCGCGGCGCCCGCCACGGTCGACGCCGAAGCCGTCGGCCGCGAGCACCTGCGCGACACCGTCGCGGCGCTGCTGCACTCGTCCGAGCTCATCAGCAACGCGGTGGCCGAAGGCCGCCTCGGGATCGTCGGAGCGAACTACCGCCTCGCCGAAGGAACCGCGGTGCCGTCCATCAGCCTGGGCGTCGACTCCGACGCCTGACCCCTCACACCGACAGCCACACACGAGAAGGAACGACGACGTGACCGAGATCGAGTACCGCATCGAGCACGACACCATGGGCGAAGTGCGCGTGCCCAAGGACGCCCTGTACGCCGCGCAGACCCAGCGCGCGGTCGAGAACTTTCCGATCTCGGGAGACCCGCTCGAAGCGGCGCAGATCGTCGCACTGGCCCGCATCAAGAAGGCGGCGGCGCTGGCGAACAAGGAGCTCGGCACCCTCGACGGCGCCGTCGCCGACGCCATCGCCCGCTCGGCGGACCGCATCATCGCGGGCGAGTTCGCGGACCAGTTCCCGATCGACGTCTACCAGACCGGCAGCGGCACCTCGTCGAACATGAACATGAACGAGGTCCTCGCGACCCTCGCGACCCGCGACCTCGGATCGCCCGTCCACCCCAACGACCACGTCAACGCGTCCCAGTCGTCCAACGACGTCTTCCCCACCTCCGTGCACATCGCCGTCACGCAGGAGCTCATCGACGACCTGATCCCCGCTCTCGACCACCTCGCGGTCGCGTTCGAGACCAAGGCCGACGCCTGGAAGTCGGTGGTCAAGTCCGGTCGCACGCACCTGATGGATGCCACGCCCGTCACGCTGGGGCAGGAGTTCGGCGGCTACGCCCGTCAGATCCGCCTGGGCATCGAGCGCGTGCAGGCCGTCCTCCCCCGCGTCGCCGAAGTGCCGCTCGGCGGGACCGCGGTCGGCACGGGCATCAACACGCCGCTGGGCTTCCCCCAGAAGGTGCTCGAGCTGATCGTGGCCGACACCGAACTGCCCATCACCGAGGCGAAGGACCACTTCGAGGCCCAGGCGAACCGCGACGGCCTGGTCGAGGCATCCGGAGCCCTCCGCACGATCGCCGTCTCGCTCACCAAGATCAACAACGACATCCGCTGGATGGGATCGGGTCCGAACACCGGGCTCGGCGAGCTGCACATCCCCGACCTTCAGCCGGGGTCCTCGATCATGCCCGGCAAGGTCAACCCGGTCATCCCCGAGGCGACCCTCATGGTGTGCGCGCGGGTCATCGGCAACGACGCGACGATCGCGTGGGCAGGCGCCTCGGGATCGTTCGAGCTCAACGTCGCCATCCCCGTCATGGGGTCGGCCCTCCTCGAGTCGATCGAGCTGCTCGCCAACGCGTCGCGCCTGCTCGCCGACAAGACGATCGACGGGCTCGAGGCGAACATCGGACGCACGTCGGCGCTCGCGGGCATGTCGCCGTCGATCGTGACGCCCCTGAACAAGCTGATCGGCTACGAGGCCGCCGCGAAGATCGCGAAGCACTCGGTCGCGAAGGGCATCACCGTGCGCGAAGCGGTCATCGACCTCGGCTACGTCGACCGCGGCGAGATCACCCTCGAGCAGCTCGACGAGAAGCTCGACCTGCTCTCGATGACGCATCCGGGCTGAGCGTCGACGAGCGCGCCACGCGCCCGCGCGTGAGGGACCATAATCAGGGAGTGGCCCGAACACCACGCCCGACCTCGGCACGCACGCGCATCCTCGGCGCCGTGCTCGCCGTCGCGCTCATCGGTCTCACGGTCGTGGGCAGTGTGACGTTCCTCGTCCAGCGCGAATGGGTGATCACCGAAGTCGCCGACCGGCTCGCCGCTCAGCGCGACGAGCTCCTCGAGGTGGTCGGCGATCCCCAGGTGGCCACGAGCGGGTCGGGCACCGTCGAAGGGGTCCTGATCGCGGGACTCGACCGGCTCGTCCCCGCCCCCGAAGAAGCATCGCTCGCGCTCCTCGACGGCACGCCGCTGCCCGAGAGCGCGGACTCCTCGGGGTTCGACATCTCGGACGATCCGGCGTTCATCCAGCGCGTATGGGAAGAGGCGGCCGGCGCGGCGCCGGGCGAGACGGTCGAGGGCACCGCGTCGACCGTGCACGGCTCGCTCCGCTACATCGCCATCCCCGTCCGTGCGCCGGACGATCCCGAAGTCGGTGCGCTCGTGCGCGCGGTCGACCTCGACGCCGAACTCGCACCCGTGATCGCGGCGATGTCGACGTATGCCGTCGCGGCGCTCATCGTCGTCGCGGCGATGGGCATCGTGGGCTGGTTCGTCACCGGACGACTGCTCTCGCCCATCCGGCACCTGCAGGCCACGGCGAACGCCATCACGCTCACCGACCTCTCGCCCCGCCTGCCCGCCGAGGGCAACGACGAGCTCGCCGACCTGTCGCGCACCGTCAACTCGATGCTCGACCGCCTCGAAGGCTCGGTCGACGTGCAACGGCAGCTGCTGGACGACGTCAGGCACGAGCTCAAGACGCCGATCACCATCATCCGCGGCCACCTCGAGCTCATGAACCCCCGCGACGCCACCGACGTCGCCAACGCGCGCGCGCTCGGCATCGCCGAGCTCGACCGCATGACGCGGCTCGTCGAGGACATCGATCTGCTCGCCACCGTCGAGGGCGGCTCGTACGCCACCGAGCGCATCGACCTCGCCGCGCTGACGGCGCGCGTCGGCGAGCTCGTCGCCGTCATCCCCGGCCACACGTGGCGCGTCGAGAGCATCGCACAGGGCCGTACGATCGGCGACCAGGACAGGCTCCTGCAGGCGTGGCTCCAGCTGGCCGACAATGCGGCGAAGTACACCCCGGCCGGTTCGCCGGTCGAGCTCGGCAGTCAGAAGGATGCCGGCGGCATCCGCCTCTGGGTGCGCGATCACGGCAGCGGCATCCCGCCCGCCTCACGCCACCGCATCTTCCGCCGCTTCGACCGCGCCCACGGCAAGCGGTCGGTCGGCGGGTCGGGACTCGGCCTCGCGATCGTCGATGCGATCGCCAAGGCGCACGGCGGCCACTGCGTCGTCACGGACTCCCCCGGTGGCGGAGCCACGTTCACGATCCATCTGCCGTTGCCGGTCGCGGCGACGGAATTCCCGGCACCCGTCCGCGCGGGCGATGTGGTGCTGCAACGAGAGGCCGCGGGATGACGACGATCCTGATCATCGAGGACGAGCCCCACATCGCCGCGTTCATCGCGCGAGGTCTGGCGGCCGCCGGCTACGACACCACGATCGTCGACGACGGCGCAGACGGCCTCGATGCGGCCCTGCGCGGCGACGCGGACCTCGTGCTGCTCGATGTCGGTCTGCCGTCGATGGACGGCTTCGAGGTTCTGCGCGAGCTGCGTGCGCGCGACCGCGTGCTTCCCGTCATCATGCTCACCGCCCGCACCAGCACGCGCGACACGGTCGATGGTCTCGATGCCGGGGCCAGCGACTACATCCCGAAGCCGTTCACGTTCGATGAGCTGCTCGCGCGCGTGCGTTCGCGCCTGCGGGATTCCGCCCCGTCGAGCGACGTCGTCGTGAGCCAGGGCGACGTCGTGCTCGACGTCCTCGCCCGACGGGTCACCGTCGCCGGCGCTGAGGTCGAACTCTCGGCGCGCGAGTTCTCGCTCGCCGAGCAGTTCCTGCGAAACCCCGACACCGTCCTCACGCGCGAGCAGCTGCTGAGTCGGGTGTGGGGGCTCGACTTCGACCCCGGCTCGAACATCGTCGACGTGTACGTGCGGTACTTGCGCGGCAAGATCGGCCCTCACCACATCGTCACGGTGCGCGGCTCGGGCTACCGCTGGGAGTGACCCGGAGGGCGGATGAAGAAACCCCCGGAGCTGGGGACACCGGGGGCTGTGAGGCGGAACTGGGGAAGTCCGCCACATCAATCGCGGGGATCTGGGGGATCGTGCGATCGAGTTCTTCTCGGCGACGATTGCGCCTGGCCGGCTGAGCGACCTCCTCCATCGTGACAGAGGCGGGCGGGCGACGGACCCCCCAGACGGTGAGACTTCTCTCATTCAGCCGCGTAATTCCGCGGTTTCACAGACTGCTCCCAGGTGAGGGGCCCGCACGCAGGCCCCTCACCCGAAGGGCCTCGATCAGGCGAGTTCGCCCGCTTCGAGCAGGTCGGTGACGAGGGCTGCGATGGCCGAGCGCTCCGAGCGCGTCAGCGTGACGTGCGCGAAGAGATCGTGGCCCTTCAGCGTCTCGATGACGGATGCGACGCCGTCGTGGCGACCGACGCGCAGGTTGTCGCGCTGGCCGACGTCGTGCGTGAGGACCACACGGGAGTTCTGACCCATGCGGCTGAGGACCGTGAGGAGGACGTTCCGCTCGAGCGACTGCGCCTCGTCGACGATCACGAAGGCGTCGTGCAGCGAGCGACCGCGGATGTGCGTCAGCGGAAGGACTTCGAGCAGCCCGCGGGCGAGCACCTCTTCGACGACGTTGCCCGACACGACGGACCCGAGCGTGTCGAAGATCGCCTGCCCCCAGGGGTTCATCTTCTCCCCCTGGTCGCCCGGGAGGTAGCCGAGCTCCTGGCCGCCGACGGCGAACAGCGGACGGAAGACGATGATCTTCTTCTGCTGCTGCCGTTCGAGCACCGCCTCCAGTCCGGCGCACAGGGCGAGCGCCGACTTGCCCGTGCCCGCACGACCGCCGAGCGACACGATGCCGACCTCGGGATCGAGCAGGAGGTCGATCGCGATGCGCTGCTCGGCGGACCTGCCGTGCAGCCCGAAGACCTCGCGGTCGCCCCGCACGAGCTTGAAGGCCCCGTCGCCGGTGACGCGACCGAGAGCCGAGCCGCGTTCGGAGTGGATGATGAGGCCGGTGTTGACCGGGAAGCTGCGGACGGTGTCGCTGGAGGCGACCTCGCTCTCGTAGAGATCGCTCACGTCGTCGCCCGACATGCTGAGATCCGCGATGCCCGTCCAGCCGGAGTCGACCGCCTGTTCGGCGAGGTACTCCTCGGCGGTGATGCCGAGAGACGCCGCCTTCACGCGCATCGGAAGGTCCTTCGAGACGACCGTGACCTCTTGACCGTCCTGCGCGAGATGGAGGGCGATCGCGAGGATGCGGGAGTCGTTGTCGCCGAGGCGCATGCCCGAGGGCAGCACCGCGGCGTCGGTGTTGTTGAGCTCGACGCGCAGCGTGCCGCCCTCACCCACCGGGACCGGGAAGTCGAGACGGCCGTGCTCGACGCGCAGTTCGTCGAGGTGCCGCAGGGCCTGCCGTGCGAAGTAGCCGATCTCGGGATCGTGGCGTTTTCCCTCGAGCTCGGTGATCACCACGACGGGGATCACGACGCTGTGCTCGGCGAAGCGGAAGAACGCCCGCGGATCGCTGAGGAGCACGGAGGTGTCGAGGACGTACGTCCGCAGATCCTGCTCTACCGATGCGGTGCTCTCGGTCAGCTGACTGCGCTGCTGCTGTGGTGCTCGTGTGGTCACAACCCACTCCCGACCCGGGTGGAGATCCCGGCAGTCACGAGTCGACCGGTGGGTCACGAGTCGTGGTCCGATTGGCCGACTCGAACGGGCGCCTTGCCCGATGTGATGAACGTACGTCCGACCCCCGACGCTCCGCCAACTCGACACGCGGCGCGTCGGTTACAGGTTTGTGAATTCCGCGGTCATCACCACACGCGCGCGGCCGAGAACGCCGCGAGCGCGTCGCCGAACAGTCGCAGGGTGTCCGCGCCCGTCCCGACGTGCGGTGAGACGCGCACCTGGCCCGACCTCACCGTGACGGTGATCCCGTGGTTGGCGAGAGACGCCGCGAGCGGCCCGGTCTCGTGCGGCGCCGGTGCGAGCGTCACGATCCCGCCGCGCCGCTCGGGCTCGCGGGGCGTGATGACGGGGACCTCGTAGCGATCGGCGAAGTACATGACGTCGCCCGTGCGCTGGGCGAGCTCGGCCTCGATCGCGGTGACGCCGACGTCGCGCACGTCGCGCAGGGCGGTCGCCAACCGTGCCGTGGCGAGGGTGTCGGGCCGCGAGACGACGAACGCCTGAGCGGATGCCGCGGGCTGGGGGACGACGTCGACGGGAAGGTCGCCGTCCACACCCGCGTACCCCGACAGCACGGGCGCGATGCGCTCGAGCGCGCGCTCGCCGAACCACGCGTAGCCCGTGCCGCGGCCGGCGCGCAGCCACTTGTAGCCGTTGCCGCACACCACGTCGGCGGCGAGGTAGTCCGCCTCGACCGTGCCGAAGCCCTGCATGGCGTCCACGATCAGGAGGCGATCGCCGATGACGTCGCGCAGCGCCGACAGGTCTGCGCGGTAGCCGGTGCGGAAGTCGACGAGGCTCACCGCGAGCGCTCGCGTGTCGTCCGTCAGCGCGTCGCGCACGGCATCCGGGGTCACGAAGCCTCCGGCGGGGTCGATCCACTGCAGCTCGATCGACCCGAGCGCCTCGCTCGCACGCGTCGCGGCGACCGTCAGCGACGGGAACTCGCCGCGGGCGAGCATCACCCCGCCGGCCGATCCGTAGATCGCCTGCATGAGGCCGTGGGTCGTCGACGGCTGCAGGGTGACCTGCGCGGCATCCGTCCCGATCAGCTCGGCGAGCAGCTCTCGGGCCTCCCGCACGTGATCGGCGACGAGGTCGATGCTCGACCGGCGCCCCGAGCCCAGGAGCTCGGTGTCGCCCTGCGCCTCGATGCGCACCGCGGGCGAGAGCGGACCGAAAGCCGCCCAGTCGAGATAGCCGGGTTCACCGTCGAAGGACGCGTGAAATGTCTCGAGGTCCATCACCGTCACAGTCTGGCAGAGCGCGCGCGACCGCCCCTACCCGCCGTAGCGGCGGTCGCGGTCCGCGTAGTCGCGGATCGCGCGGAGGAAGTCGACCTCGCGCAGGTCGGGGCCGAGCGCCTCGACGAAGTAGAACTCGCTGTGCGCCGACTGCCAGAGCAGGAAGTCGCTGAGACGCTGCTCGCCCGACGTGCGGATCACGAGGTCCGGGTCGGGCTGGCCGCCGGTGTAGAGGTGCTCGCCGATCTGCTCCGGCGTGAGGCTCTCGGCGAGCTCTTCGAGCGAGCCGCCGGACGTCGAGTGCTTGCCGATGATGCTGCGGACCGCGTCGACGATCTCTCCGCGGCCGCCGTAGCCGACGGCCAGGTTGACGTGGAGGCCGGTGTGATCCTTCGTGCGCTGCTGCGCGTCCGCCAGCACCCTGGCCAGCTCGGGCGGAAGGCGATCGGAGCGCCCCATGTGGTGCACGCGCCAGTTCGGCTCGTGCGAGATCTCGTCGGCGAGTTCGGCGATGATCTCGAGCAGATCCGAGAGCTCCTTCGAATCGCGCTTGACGAGGTTGTCGTTGGAGAGGAGGTAGAGCGAGACGACCTTGACGCCCAGGTCGTCGCACCACTCGAGGAACTCGCGCATCTTGGCGGCCCCGGCCCGGTGGCCGTGCGCGGCCGAGTCGTAGCCCAGCTGCCGGGCCCAGCGGCGGTTGCCGTCGATCATCATCGCGACGTGACGCGGAACGGTCGCCGGGTCGAGCCGTCGCCGGAGTCGACCGATGTAGAGCCGGTAGAGGGGTCCTCTGCCCTCGTTCGACGAAGCGCGCACCACACGCCTACGGTACCCCGCCTCGTGCACCGACGCCGCCGTGAGACGCGGTCCCAGATCCGTCGGGACTGCGTATGTTCCCCCGACGGCATGCTCGGAGGCCTACTCTGGGGACGTGACCCGACGCGACCGCCTCCCCGCAGCACCCGAGGTGCCCGTGCTGCCCCTGATGGAGGCGGCGGCGGTCGATGCCGTCGCTCCCGAGATCAAGCCGTCCTGGCGGGGCTGGCTGCACGCCGGCATCTTCCCTATCGCGATCGCGGCGGGCATCGTGCTGATCGTCCTCACCCAGAGCACGCCCGGCAAGTGGGCGTCGGCGGTCTTCATGGCCAGCTCCCTGCTGCTCTTCGGCAACTCGGCGCTCTACCACCGCTTCGACTGGAAGCCCCGGACGAAGGCGATCCTGAAGAGGATCGACCACGCCAACATCCTGATCCTGATCTCGGGCACGTACACCCCGCTCGCCGTCCTCGCGCTGCCGCCCGACCAGGGCACGCTTCTGCTCTGCCTCGTCTGGGGCGGCGCGCTGGCCGGCATCCTGTTCCGCGTCTTCTGGATCGACGCCCCGCGCTGGCTCTACGTCGCGCTCTACCTCGTGCTCGGCTGGGCCGCGGTGATGTACATGCCGCAGCTGTTCGCGGCGAATCTCGCGATGATGATCCTCGTCGTCGTGGGCGGCCTGCTCTACACCGGCGGCGCGATCGTCTACGCGCTCAAGAAGCCCAACCCGTGGCCGGGTCACTTCGGATTCCACGAGATCTTCCACCTGTGCACGGTGCTCGCGTTCCTGTGCCACTGGACGGCGTGCCTGCTGATCGCCCTCGATCCGCTCTCGCCGTCGCTCGGTCTGCCGGGCTGACCTCAGGGTCGCGGCTGCGTCACTCCGTCGTCGCCGGCGGGATCGATGTCCTCGTCGTCGGTCTCGCTCGCCCGCTCGGCGTCCTGCGCCTGCTTCTCGGCGAGGAGCTCCGCGCGGATGTCGGAGCGCACGCGGCCCCGGCGGATGCGACGCAGCATGTCGAAGATCAGCAGGATGACGGCCAGGACGATGAAGACGATGATCAGGAAGCCCCACGGACCGGGGGTGACGAGGGTCGGATCGACCGTCATGCTGGGCGTCGGGATCGGATCGGCGTCCGCGAAGGCGAGTGCGGCGATCACGTCGTGCATGGTGTCCTCGTTCCGCGCTCGAGCGCATAGCCTGGAAGTCCCAGCCTAATCTTCCCGATGGAACGGTCATGACGATCCAGGACAAGCTCGACGAGCGCTACGGCCGCCGACGCACCCCCGCGTCCCGCTGGGCTCTCGGCGGGGTGATCGGCGTCGGCGTGCTCGTGGCCGGACTGTTCTCGTGGTGGACGATCACCGGCGCGATGGACGACGTCGACTTCGATGCGACGGGCTTCGACATCGCCAACGAGCGCACCGTCGTGCTGAACTTCCAGTTCACCTCTCCCCCGGGTCGCACCGTCGCGTGCGCGCTGGAGGCGCAGGACGAGGAGCACGGTGTCGTCGGCTGGAAGATCGTCGAGTACGAGGCATCCGACCTCCCGGGCCGGGCGTTCGTCGAGGCGATCCCCACGACGGCTCCCGCGACGACGGGTTTTGTCAACTCCTGCTGGGTGACGTAGTCTTTCCGGACGACGCCCTGGCCAGAGCCGGGGCGTTCGACGTACCGCCCGCGGTTCCCTGACCGCTTCCCCCAGAGGAGTCCGACGTGTCCAACGATGCCCCGGTGACGTTCCTGACCCAGGATGCGTACGACCGTCTCGTCAACGAGCTCGAGCACCTGTCGACGACCGGTCGCGAAGAGATCGCCAAGCGCATCGAAGCGGCGCGCGAAGAGGGCGATCTGAAGGAGAACGGCGGCTACCACGCCGCGAAGGACGAGCAGGGCAAGCAGGAGGCCCGCATCCGCACCCTCCAGCACCTGCTCAAGACCGCGACCGTCAGCGAAGCGCCCGAGAGCAACGGCGTCGTCGAGTCGGGCACGGTCGTGACCGCGGTCGTCGCGGGCGGCGAAGAGGTCTTCCTGCTCGGCAGCCGCGAGATCGCCGCCGGGTCGGAACTCGACGTCTACAGCGAGGCCTCTCCCCTGGGCGCGGCGATCCTCGGTCTCAAAGAGGGCGAGAAGACCACCTACCTCGCTCCCAACGGGCGCGAGATCGCGGTCGAGGTCGTGAAGGTCGAGACCTACACGGGTCAGTGACCCGCGTCAGTCCCTGACGACGAGGACGGTGAACCCGGCGTCCTCGAGCACCGAGATGACGTGCGCACGGTGCTCCTCGCCTCTCGTCTCGACGCTCAGCTGCAGGATCACCTCGCTGATCTGAAGCCCCTGTCCGTGGCGCGTGTGCAGCACCTCGATGACGTTCGCGCCCGCCTGCGCGAGCAGCTCCGACACCCGGGCGAGCTGCCCGGGTCGGTCGGGCAGCGGGATCTGCAGCGACATGTAGCGACCGGATGCCGCGAGTCCGTGAGCGACGACGCGCTGCAGCAGCAGCGGATCGATGTTCCCGCCCGAGAGCACCGAGATCGTCGGCCCCTCGGGCTTCACCTTGCCGGCCAGGATCGCCGCGACCCCGACGGCGCCCGCCGGCTCGACGACCTGCTTGGCGCGCTCGAGAAGCACGAGGAGCGCGCGGGCGATGTCGTCCTCGGTGACGGTGACGACCTCGTCGACGAGCTCGCGGATGATCTCGAACGGGAGGTCTCCCGGCCGTGCGACGGCGATGCCGTCGGCGATCGTGGGCCTCGTGGCCACCTCGAGGGGCTCGCCGGCCGCGAGCGACGACGGGTACGCGGCGGAGTTCTCGGCCTGCACGCCGATGATCCGGATCGAGCGTCCGTCGGCGGCGGCGCGCGCTTTGAGGGCCGCCGCGACCCCTGCGATGAGCCCGCCGCCCCCGATGCCGAGCACGACGGTCTGCAGGTCGGGGAGCTCGTCGTACAGCTCGAGGCCCAGCGTCCCCTGGCCCGCGATGACGTCGGCGTGGTCGAACGGGTGGATGAAGACGGCGCCGGTGCGCTCGGCGAATTCGGCCGCCAGGCGCAGGGGCGTCTCGACGGTCGCGCCCTCGAGGATCACGTCGGCCCCGTAGCCGCGGGTCGCGAGGAGCTTGGGCACGGGCACGCCGAGGGGCATGAAGATCGTCGCGGCGATGCCGAGCTCCTGCGCGGCGAGGGCGACCCCCTGAGCGTGGTTGCCCGCGGACGCCGCCACCACGCCGCGCGCCCGCTCTTCGGCGGTCAGGCGCGAGAGCCGGTACGTCGCACCGCGGATCTTGAACGACCCGGTCCGCTGCAGGTTCTCGAGCTTGAGGTGCACAGGCACGCCGAGGAGCTCGGTGAGGTGCTGCGAGGCGTCCAGCGGCGTGCGCGAGATCACTCCGGCGAGGGATGCCGCGGCATCCTCGAACGCCGCCAGAGTCGGGATGCGCGAGCTGGTCTGAGAAGTGCTCAAACGGGGGTCCTCCTCGGGTGAGGGACGGTTCGCCAGATCAGGTCGCCGTCAGGCGGCGCACCGGTCTCCCACGAGCGTTTGCTGAGGTAGACGGCGACGACGTTGACGAAGGCCGCGATCGGCACGGCGAAGAGCGCACCGGGGATGCCGGCGATCATGGCGCCGCCGGCGACGACGAGGACGACGGCGAGCGGGTGGACCTTGACGGCCGAGCCCATCAGAAGCGGCTGGAGCACGTGGCCTTCCAGCTGCTGGACGCCGAGCACGACCACGAGCATCCACAGCGCGATCCAGGGACCGTTGTAGACGAGCGCGAGGAACACCGCGACGGCGCCCGTGAGCACCGCGCCGACGAACGGGATGAACGCGCCGAGGAAGACCAGCACCGCGACAGGGATCGCCAGCGGCACGCCGAGGAGGAGGGCGCCGAGGCCGATGCCGATCGCGTCGATCGTGGCGACGAGCAGCTGCGTGCGGGCGTAGTTGACGACGGTGGCCCAGCCCGCCTTGGCGGCGCCGTCCACCGCCGGGCGCGCCCGCCGGGGGAAGATGCGGGTCGTCCACTTCCAGATGCCCGCGCCGTCGGCGAGGAGGCACAGCAGGATGAAGACCGTGAGCAGCAGACCGGTCGCGACGTGACCGAGGGTGGTGCCGATCGCGAGCGCACCCGACCACAGCAGCTCGGCCTGCTGCTGGAGGAAGTCCCATCCCTGCGCGAGCAGATCGTCGATCTGCGTCGCGGTCAGGTGCAGGGGGCCGTCGATCAGGTACTGGCGGAACTGCTCGACCGCATCGACCGTGCGGGTCTGGACGGATGCCCACTGCCGTGTGATCTGCCACACGGCCAGCCACAGCAGGCCCGTCACGATCGCGATCGTGCCGATCACCGAGACGACGATCGCCAGCCATTTCGGCACGCGATGGCGCAGCATCCAGGTGAAGGCGGGCCACAGCAGCGCCGTGATCAGGATCGAGATGAGGAGCGGGATGACGAGGAGCTTGAGCTGGATGACGAGCCAGATCACCACGCCCGCCGCGGCGGCGACGACCAGAAGCCGCCACGAGAAAGCCGTCGCGAGGCGCAGGCCGCGAGGGACGCTCCCCGCCGTATCGCTCGTCACCACGCGGGTGCGATCGCGCAGGGCGTCGAAGAGCGACCCACGGGGCTTCGCGCCGCGGTCCTCCGACTCCGTACCGCTCATCGGCCCAGTCTAGGCGCGGCGCATTCCGCGGCGGCCATACGCGGGGCAGGTGACGGTGTCGGGGGTGCTGGTTAGGCTGACGCCCGTGAAGTCCCACCTGAGCCGTTCCGAGGCGCGGCGCGTCGCTCTCGCCGCCCAGGGATTCGCGCGCGCCCGTCCCGACGATCCCGGCACCCGCCAGCTCAACCTCGCGATCTCGCGGATGGCGACGCTGCAGATCGACTCCGTGAACGTCTTCGCCCGCTCGCACTACATGCCCCTCTTCTCGCGACTCGGCGCCTACGACACCGGCGCGCTGGACCGCCTGCTGTTCGCCCGCAAGGCGCCGTACCTGGAGTACCTGGCCCACGTGGCGGCCTTCATCCCGGCCGAGGACTGGTCCCTCTTCCGCTTCCGCATGGACGACATGCGCGACAAGTACGGCCCGACCGGCGGGGGCTGGTTCGCGTCGAACAAGGTCGTCGTCGACTGGGTGCGCGCCGAGCTCGCCGCTCGGGGCCCCTTGCGGCCCGCTCAGATCGAGTACGACGTGCCCCGGGGCACGGGCGGCGAATGGTGGAACTGGGACGCCGTCAAGAACGCCCTCGAGTACCTGTGGATGTTCGGCGAGGTCGCCATCGCCGGCCGCCGCGGCTTCGAGCGCACGTACGGCCTCGCCGAGCACGTCGTCCCGGCCGCGGTGCTCGACGCTCCCGTGCCCCGCGACGACGCGGTGCGCGAGCTCGTCCGACGCGCCGCGCGCGCCTATGGGGTGGCGACGGCATCCGATCTCGCCGACTACTGGCGCGTGCGCAACCGGACGGCGGTGATGGCGGCGATCGGCGAACTCGTCGACGCCGGCGAGCTGCACCCCGTCACGGTCGAAGGGTGGACGACCGCGGGCAGACCCGCAAGAGCGTGGATGCACGCGGATGCCGCGCTCCCCCGCCGCGTCGATGCAGCCGCCATCCTCACGCCCTTCGATCCCGTCGTCTGGTTCCGCGATCGCGCCGAGCGGCTCTTCGACTTCGAGTACCGCATCGAGATCTACACGCCCGCACCCAAGCGGCGCTTCGGGTACTACTCGCTGCCCGTCCTCGTGGGCGACGACATCGTCGGTCGCGTCGACCTCAAGGCCGATCGCACGACGTCGCGACTGCTCGTGCAGTCCGCCTGGTGGGAACGCGACACCCCGCCGGATGCCGCGGAGCGCCTCGGCGCGGAGCTGCGGACCGCCGCGAGCTGGCAAGGGCTCGAGACGATCTCGATATCGCGATGGGGCGATGCGGTCGACGACCTCGCCTTCGTGCTGCCCGACGCCGCCCGGCACGATGGGGGCCCCGCCGAGCCCGTGGCGCTCGCCGCCGACGAGCCCACGGGCTAGCGTGGAGGAGTGAAGCGAGGCGCCGTCGTCGCGGTCGTCGCCGCCGCCGCGGTGGTTGCGGCAGGTGTGGGCGTCGCCGTCTGGGCACTCGATCGGCCGCCCACGCCGGAAGCCGTCGCCGAGTCCTACCTGCGCGCGCTGTCGGAGGGAGACTTCGCGGGGATCGAGGCGGTCATGCGCGAACCCCTCGATCAGACGGAGCGCGATCCGCTCGAAGCGGCTTTCGCGGGCGCGTCCGGCTACATCACCGACTACGACTTCTCGGTGACGGACGACGGCAGCGGCACGAAGGGCGTGCGCGCCGACGTCGAGATCGCGGGCGCGCCGGGCGTCGTCTTCTTCGGCCTTCAGTCCGACGGCGGCGAATGGAAGGTCGCCGACGACATGCTCGGTTCTCTGGCGGTGACCACCACCCTCGGGGACTCCGTGCTCGTGGGCGGGCTGCTCGCGTTCGCCGGACCCCCGATCCCGCTCCTTCCGGCGGTCTACCCGATCGCGGCGTCACCCGCCGGCGTGCTGACGGGATCGACCGAAGCGGTCGTCACGAACGAAGAGCCCGTGCGGGCGACGCTCGAGGCCGCGCTGACGGCCGAGGCGACGGCGCTCGCGCAGACGCAGCTCGACGCCTACGCCCAGGCATGCGCGGCGGCGGCGACCGCCGTGCCCGACGACTGCGGTCTCAAGATCCCCTGGGCCGCCGACTTCGCCTCTCTCGACGGCATCCGCTTCCGCATCGAGCAGCTCCCGGCGGTCGCGCTCGGTGCCGACGCGCGCACCTTCGCCGCGACCGGCGGCGTCATCGTCGCCACGGCCACCGGTACCGCACGGGACGGGTCAGCCGCATCCGTCACCTACCGCGCCGACGACTGGGCGCTGCGGGGCACCCTCCGGTTCACCCGCGATCAGATGTCGCTGCTCGTCGGCTGATCACGGCGACGACAGCCCGGCGACCTCGAGACCGAGCCACGTCGCGAGGTCGCGGATCTCGTCGTCGACGGCCGCAGCGGTCTCTGCGTCGAAGGGTGCGTCCTCGTGCACGGCGTTCACGCGCAGCACCCCGGCCCTGCGATCTGCTCTGGCATCGAGCTTGCCGACCAGCCGGTCGCCATCGAGGATCGGCACCGCGAAGTAGCCCCAGCGACGTCTCGCCGCGGGCTTGTACATCTCGAGCACGTACTCGAACTCGAAGAGCTCCTCCAGACGCTTCCGATCGAACACGAGACGGTCGTGCGGCGACAGCAGCGCCGTGCGGGGCTCGAAGGCACCGGATGCCACGGACTCCAGCACGGCGGCATCCACCCGCCAGGTTCCGTCCACGCCGTCGATGACAGCCTCTTCGCCGATCGTGCCGACATCGATCGGCTCGAACGGCTGCGAGACGGAGGTCGCCCGCGCGATCCCCAGGGCACCCAGCCGCCGCTCGGAGCGCTCGTGGGCGGCCTCGGCGACCGGGATGTCGGGGAGATCGGACGGATAGACGCGGTCGGCGACGTCGAAGAGCCGTCCCCTGCCGTCGCGGCCCCACACCGCCACGTCCCCCGTCAGAGTGAGGAGGTCGAGCATCTTCGACGTGTTGCGGTTGTCCGTCCAGCCGCTCGAGGCCCAGGACACCTCCGCCGTGTCGTCGATCGCCGCGGCGTGCAGCGGCCCTTCCGCGCGGAGCCGCGCCATCACGTCGGCGCGGAAGCGCGCGTTCGCGATGAGCCACTCCCGCGCCTGTGCGGAGTCCGGGCGCGCGGCCATCTCGTGTCGGAGCAGGGGCAGATCCGACATCAGGCGGTAGAACCCGCCCCATTCGAAGAGGTCGCGCTCATCCTGGACGGCACGGGTGAGATCCGACGGCTGGAAGGCCGAGCCGATCCGACTCCACAGGATGTGCGACGCGCTCGGCGCGACAGCAGCGGTCTGGTCGATGTTGACGATCGTGAGACCGTGCACCGTCTCGGCGATCGACGACGGGCGGGATGCCGTGAGCAGCTGCGCGTGCACCGCGATGCGGCGGGCGTCCTCGCGCGTGAGCCGATGCATACCGCGACGCTACCGTCGTCTGGGCGCGAATCGACAGGGCGCATTCTGCACCATCCGAGGGTCGAGGATGTCGCATGGTGACCGCTGCATGTAAACAACGTGTGTCATATCGAGCGTTTCATTACATTCTCGCGAATGTTCCACCGGCGGTCGACAGAGATCGTCCGCGCACGCTATGCATAGCCTATGAAGGAATCCCCTCACGTCCCCCGCGCCCGCACGGTGATACGCGCCTCCGCGCTCGTCGCCGCCCTCACCCTCGCGGTGACGGTCCTCACTCCCACCGCGGCGACCGCCGCACCCGACCCGGCGATCCCTGTCGTCGACGGCAAGACCCAGCCGGTGTTCGACTACGCGTCGTCCATCCGCGAGCGCGTCTTCATCCCCGTCGAAGGCGTCGACCAGGACCTCGACGGCGTGACCGACGTCACCGCGATCGACATCATCCGTCCCGCCGAGACGGCCGGCGACGTGAAGGTGCCGGCGATCATCGATCCCAGCCCGTACTACACCACCTCCGGCCGCGGCAACGAGGCGCAGCGTCTCACCGACGTCGACGGTGACGGCGTCACCGATCTGTTCCCGCTCTACTACGACAACTACTTCGTGCCGCGCGGCTACGCCGTGATCCACGCGCAGATGAACGGCACCGCCTTCTCGACGGGCTGCCCGCTGCACGGCGGTCCCGGCGACGTCCAGAGCATGAAGGTCGTCGTGGACTGGCTCAACGGGCGCGTGCCCGGAAAGGACGCGGCAGGCAACGCCGTCACGGCCTCCTGGCACACCGGGAAGTCGGCCATGATCGGCAAGTCCTACGACGGGACGCTCGCCAACGGCGTGGCCGCCACCGGCGTCGAAGGCCTCACGACGATCGTGCCGATCGACGCGATCAGCGACTGGTACCGCTACTCGCGGACCAACGGCATCCGCCACAACACGAACTACCCGGCGAGCCTCGCGAACACCGTCACCAACCCGGACCGCCGCGCACTGTGCGCACCGACCCGCACCACGCTCAACGACATCGACGGCGACGAGACCGGCGACATGAACCAGTTCTGGGATGAGCGCAACTACCTGCCCGACGTCGACAAGGTGAAGGCCTCCGTCTTCGCGGTGCAGGGCCTCAACGACGACAACGTCCGCATGAGCCAGTTCGGCGAGTACTGGGCTGCGCTCAGCGAGCGGGACGTCCCCCGCAAGGTGTGGCTCCCCCGCCTCGGCCACATCGACCCGTTCGACTTCCGTCGCGACGTGTGGGTCGACACGCTGCACCGCTGGTTCGACTACTGGCTGCAGGGCGTGCCGAACGGCATCATGAGCGAACCGCAGTCCACCGTCGAGTTCGGTCCCAGCGAATACGTCGACGAGGCGTCATGGCCGGCTCCCGGCACCGAGGCGGTCGATCTGCACCTCACCGGCTCCACCGCGGGCGCTCCGGGAACGCTCGGGTTCCGTGCCGTCGACGGCGCCACGACGCTCTCGATCACCGGCGGATCCAACTCGCCGAGCGAGACGGCTCTCGCCACGAACCCCGATGTCGCGCAGGCCAACCGTCTGGTGATGCTCTCGGCGCCGCTCACGCAGGATCTGCGTGTCTCGGGCACCCCGATCGTGAAGCTGGATGCCGCGCTCAGCCAGGACCAGTCGAACCTCGCCGCGCTGCTCGTCGACTACAGCCAGGCAGCGCGCACGCCGCGCTCCCCCGGTGACGGCGTGCAGAACCTCACGACCCGCACCTGCTGGGGCGCCGAGACGGCGACCGACAACGCGTGCTACCTCGAGGTCGAACGCCGCTCGGCCGACACGCCGTTCTGGCGCGTCTCGCGCGGCGTGCTGGACTCGTCGAACCGCGAGGGGATCGCAGCAGGCCAGGCCTCGCCCGTCGTGCCGAACCAGGAGTACGGCTTCGACTTCGCGATGGAGCCCTACGACCACGTCTTCAAGGCGGGGAGCCGCATCGGTGTCGTGCTCACGACGAACCTCTCGGGCTACACCGCGGGTTCGCCCAACGCGACGGTGACGCTCGACGCCGCGACGAGCACGATCTCGCTTCCGATCGTCGGCGGCGTCGCCGCTGCTGCCGCGTCGGGCGGTCTCGGTGCTCCGGCTCCGGTGTCGCTGAGCTTCGACCTCGGCGGTCAGGGCACGGCCATCGCGTCGCAGTCCGTCGAGTACGGCGCCGTCCCCACGACGCCGGCCACGCCTGTCGACGACGACCACACGTTCGCGGGCTGGTTCGCGGACGCCGCATTCACGACGCCGTTCGACTTCGCCGCCCCCCTGACGGCGGACGCCACGGTCTACGCGAAGTGGGACCTCATGCCGCTGAAGCCGAACGTCGTCATCACGTCGGGCCCGGGTGGCCTGGTGCCCGCCGGGGCGACGATCACGGTGACCGGCACGGCCGCACCCGGCCGTACCGGCTGGAAGGAGGACAAGCCCGTCGTCTACGCCGAGCTGCAGAACTCCGCCGGCAAGAAGGTCGTCGGCGCCTCGGTGCCCGTGGTGAACGGGGTCTTCACGGCCTCGTTCCCGGCGAACACCCTGGCGTCGGGCGAGTACACGATCAAGGTGTCGGCCAGCTCGAAGTCCCAGGGCAACCACTCCGACAAGGAGACCGTCACGGTGGACTCGGTCGCCCCGACCGTGACCGTCAAGACGGGCACGGGCGAGACCATCGGCACGGGAGGCACCTACTCGCGTGTGAGCTTCAAGCTCTACGACGCGGGCAAGATCGACAGGCTCACGCTCAACGGCGTGGCGAAGGATCTCACCGACAACACCTGGTCGGACCTGAACCTCGTCAGGCCGGGCGTCTTCGGCGGCACCTCGGGCACCAACACGCTCGTCGTCTACGACGTGGCCGGCAACGCCACGACCGTGACGTTCACTCTCGTGACGCCGGCGGTGTGACGGCAGCCGCCTCCACCTGGACGGGGTCCCGCTTCGGCGGGGCCCCGTTCGGCGTTTCTAGAACTGCACCCTCGGGGGCTCCGAGATGGCGGCGCCGTCGACGACCTCGAAGAACTCGCGCTCGTGGAAGCCGAGGTTGCGGGCGAAGAGATTGTTCGGGAAGACCTTGATCTTGGTGTTGAGCTCGCGGACACCGCCGTTGTAGAACCGCCGCGAGGCCTGGATCTTGTCTTCG